>NZ_CAWNMS010000054.1:0-29321 GCF_963875605.1 Vibrio sp. V04_P4A5T148 | reverse complement strand
CGGTCAGCCCATTGTGGGTTTTGTGGGTTATGGTTTAAGTGGCTACGCCAAAGAACTTCAGCGATATCCGCCATACCCATCGGTGCACCAGGGTGACCAGAGTTAGCTTGTTGAACACCGTCCATACTAAGAGCACGGATGGCATTGGCTAATTGTTTACGTTCCATAATAATTACCGACAAATAATAGAGTTAGAAAGGAAAGGGGAACGTTAATCGTTCCCCAAATTTTAATTCGTAAGTGGATTACAACTTGGCTGCAATCATGACTTCAAGTTTGCCTTGGTCAATGGCAAAGTTACGGATGCCTTCCGCTAATTTTTCTACGGCCATTGGGTCTTGGTTATGTTCCCATAGGAACTCTGCATGGGTCATTGCTGCAGGGCGTTCTTTGTTACCTTGAGAGTCAACCAGTTTTTCAACCACTTCACCTTCAGCTGCTTCGAGTTCTGCCAGTAAAGAAGGGGCAATAGTCAAACGATCACAGCCTGCTAACTCTAAAATTTCACCGATATTACGGAAGCTTGCGCCCATCACGACTGTCTTGTAGCCATGTTCTTTGTAGTAATTGTAAATAGCAGTCACGGACAATACACCAGGATCTTCTTGCGGTGCAAAATCACGGCCTTCTTTGGCTTTATACCAATCCATAATACGGCCGACGAATGGAGAAATAAGGAATACGCCTGCTTCTGCACACGCGCGTGCTTGAGCAAAGGAGAATAATAGAGTCAGGTTACAGTTGATGCCTTCTTTTTCAAGGATCTCTGCTGCGCGAATACCTTCCCAGGTTGAAGCCAGCTTGATCAAAATACGGTCGTTAGTAATGCCAGCATCGTTGTACATTTTGATCAGTTGGCGCGCTTTTGTCACGCTACCTTCCATATCATAAGAGAGGCGAGCATCGACCTCGGTAGAAATACGGCCCGGAATCGTTTTTAGGATCTCTTTACCGATATTGACAGCAAGCATGTCACAAGTATCTTGAACTTGTTGAGCCTTGTCTGAGCTCTGTGTTTTTGCGTATGCGATAGAAGCATCAATCAGTGGCGCGTATTCTGCAATTTGAGCCGCTTTAAGAATGAGAGATGGGTTAGTGGTCGCATCTTCTGGTTGGTATTTTTTGATTGCGTCAATTTCACCAGTGTCAGCAACAACAGTCGTCATTTTACGAAGTTGCTCTAATTTATTGCTCATATCGATCATCCTATTTCTTTGGGCCAAGCCAGATTTTGAGTTTGCTGGGCATTTGCAAGCGGGTTAGCAATCACATAGTCATGTCTTACACATGCCAGAAAAGCTAACTCAATTATTTCCAGCGACCGAACATTTGCGTTGAACATTTGCTCGATCGTTGAGTAAATGATGTAGCCATATTTATCTTATCCACTGGGAAAGTCAATCGCTGTTCTGAGGTTATAGTGATATCAATCAACTATTTTTTTGTGAATTAATCTAAGTGCTGATAAATAAACGTTTGCTTAGATTTATCAAGGGTTGAAAGCGAACGTTACTGTGCATTGATTAGAGTGAGAAAATGTAATTTCCGTGAGCAAATGTTGCAAAGTAAATGAGGCTTAACCTATGCTAGGTCAATGAGCAAATGCTCAATTGTCGTTATTCTGCGCACAATATTGACCATGAGATCCCGTATGACCACTCCCAATCAAGACATTTCTATCGAAAATACTGACTTATTAACTGAAATTTCAGTGGCTTATTACCAAGATGGTGCAACTCAAGAAGAGATCTCGAAAAAGTTTTCTCTTTCACGAGCCAAAGTAGGGCGAATGCTTAAACAGGCACGCGATGAAGGGATTGTCGAAATTACGGTGAAATATCACCCTGTTTTTAGCGCCAAAATTGAGCAGCGACTGATTGAACGCTTTGGCGTAAAACGTGCGCTGGTTGCACTTGACCAACCTAGCGAAGAGTTGCAGCGCCAACAAGTGGCGGGGTTGGTTTCCAATTACCTGACCAGTACGCTAAAAAACGGCATGGTTGTGACCGTTGGTCAAGGCCGAAATGTATCGGCCGTTGCGCATCATATTGGCGTGATCACACCACGAGAGTGTAAGTTTGTCTGTAGTATTGGTGGCATTCACCCAAGAGGTGGGATGTTTAATGCGGATCATATCTGTCGGCAACTGGCCAAAAAATACGGTGGAAGCTCTGAAACGCTTTATGCGCCTGCCTATGCTGAAAATCGCGAACAAAAATTGGCGTTTATGCAAAATGCAACCGTCAAACAAACCTTAGATTTAGCACGTAAGGCAGACATTGCGTTAGTGGGTATTGGGGATATGAGTGAAAACAGCTACATGGTCGATCTCGGTTGGTTTACCGCCGATGAAGTGGTGCAGTCGCGTTTACAGCAAGGTGTGGTGGGGGATTTCGCTGGTTATGATTTTTTTGATATCCACGGTAAAGCTGCCAATACGGTGATGAGCGATCGTGTGATTGGCTTAGGGATTGACGAATTTCGACCGATCGCTGAGGTAATCGCTATCGCGGCTGAAAACAGCAAACCTTTAGCGCTGCTTGGGGCGCTACGTACCGGTGCAATTGATGTGATTGCCACCAGCGTAAGCAACGCGTTAACGGTATTGAATTTAGATGAGCAGATACAAACCGTCATTGGTTAGTGGATTCAGGTTAGTGAATTTAGGCTCATAAATTAATCTGCAATAACTGTAACGTGATTTTAAGATCTGAGTTTGGCTCGCATTGGCTGATTATTTTTAAACTTAAAATATATTTCTCTGCTGTATTGACGCAAACCCAAGGAGAAACTTATGAACAAGTTGATGATCGCCCTTCTCGTTGTTGCGTCATTTAACGCTACCGCAGAGACAACCAAACCCGTCGTGGCGGGCTACTTTGCTGATTGGCAATATGAAAATGAGCAAAACCCCTACACAGTTAAAGATATTCCAGCAGAGAACTTGACTCATGTTATTTACGCCTTTTTGAGTATGTGTGGCCCCCATTCTGGAGCCAGTGAAACCGTACAAAAGCAAATCGCTAAGCAATGTGAAGGAAAAGCACCATTTAGTGCGATTGTTGTTGATACTAAATCCGCGCTAGAAAAAGAGTTTGGTGCAGTCGATGTACCAGTTCCTTACAAAGGTCACTTCGCTCAACTTGCGCAAATGAAGAAAGACTATCCGACGCTTAAGATTCTGCCTTCATTTGGCGGCTGGACAATGTCTGAACCGTTCCACGCAATGATAAAAGATCCTGCTACGATCAAGCATTTTTCCAAAACAGCGGTTGAACTTATAGAGCAGTACGCCTTCTTTGACGGCATCGATATCGATTGGGAATATCCGGGTGGTGGCGGTTTAACTACTTCGCCTTGGAATCCTGATACGAAATTAACCGACGAACAAAAAGAAGCAGAAAAACAGGCCTATACCGAGCTGATGAAAACATTACGTGCTGATTTGGATGCGTTGAGTAAAAAGACGGCTCGCCACTATGAACTTTCTACTGCTGTTGGGGTTGGAGCGAAAGCGGCTCAGATAGATTGGCCAGCCGTATCCCCTTATTTAACCAATATGTTTGCGATGACTTATGATTTTCTGGGTGGTTGGGGAACGCAAACGGGCCATTTAACCAATTTACATGCGACGGATCGCAGTTGGTGGGGAATGGGAGCCGATGTGTTTATCAATCAAATGATCGAATTGGGTATACCAAGCGAGAAATTGGTTATCGGCGCGGCGTTTTATGGACGTGGTTGGCAAGGCACTCAAGATTATGAGGGTGGTTTGCCTACGGCTGATCTTGTGTCTGAGCAGGGAGCGCCGTTTGGGACAGGTGAAAATGGCTATTTCATGTTCTGGGATTTGATGAAAAATTATCGCGCGGCACAAGGGTATCAATATGGTTACGATCAAGAATCGCAAGCACCATATTTATGGAATGCAGAAAAGAAAGTATTTATCTCGTATGAAGATGAACGTTCAGTGCGCGCCAAAGCCAAATGGGCAAAATCAGCGAAGCTAGGGGGAATTTTTACATGGGAACTTTCAGGTGATCCTTCAGGTGAATTGATCAAAGCAATGGCTGATGAGTTGAAATAGCACGCTTTGTAAAACATGATCAAATCCCCACAATGGTGGGGATTTGATTCAGAGACTAAAGCTCAATAGGCAGCTCAGTGCGTTGCCCCCATTCTGTCCACGAACCATCATAAACGCACAGTTTTTCGTAGCCGCAAATTTGCGCAGCCAGCAGCACAATGCAGGCGGTTACGCCTGAGCCACAACTGAAAATGTATTGCTCTTTTCCAGCAGTCAGCGTTGCTTGCATAATAGGTTGTAGATCTTGCGGTGATTTAAGCTTATGCCCATTCATCAACTCTGTAAAAGGTAAGCAAATAGAGTGAGGAATATGGCCGCTGCGCACGCCTTCTCTTGGTTCTTTTATTTGACCCAAAAAACGAGCTTGTGAACGGGCATCAACAGTTAAGCTCTCTGGGTTCTCTATTTGTGCAAGCACATAGTCTGCGTTCACAAAATAGCGAGGATCGAGCGTGCCACGGAAGTTTCCGTGTTTAAAGGCGTGTGTGTACTCTTTTACAACGGGTAAACCTTGGCGTTTCCATTCGGTTAATCCACCATCAAGAACGTATACCGACGCATGTCCCATCGCTTTGAGCATCCACCATGCCCTCGGTGATGCAAACGTCCCGCTATTGTCATAGACAACGACGATCGAATCGTGGTTTAAACCGATCGATTGTGCTAATTGATTAAAGCGCTCTTCACTAGGCATCATATGAGGTAGTGGCGATTGTAGGTCACAAAATTCACCATCATAATCAAAGCGGCGAGCGCCGGGAATGCTATGCAGAGTATCTTTCTCAGTTTCACTGGGAATTTGGAATTCAATACTGCAATCAAGAACAACGGTGCGCGGGTCGCCTAACTTTTGTGCTAGCCATTGGGGGGAGACGAGTGGTGACATGAGTTTAACTCTCCTATTGTGTGGGCTGACGCGGTGGACGAACGAGAAAGACAGTATTGAGTCTTTGTCTTTCATTTACTGGCAAGTCTGGCAGTGAGCGAGTTTGCTTAAGTTCATTTCTCTCCACGTCATTGAAAGGGCGTCCAACATCAAAATTTTGCCTTGTTTTACCTGACCATATTGGGCGATCACTTTGATCGCTTCCATCGCTTGTACCGCGCCAATAATCCCGACGACAGGAGCCATTACGCCCGCTTCGACGCAAGTGAGTACGTTACTACCAAAAAGAGCGCTTAAACATTGGTAACAGGGCTCGTCTGGGTGCTGATACATAAACACGCTGACTTGCCCTTCCATGCGAATCGCAGCACCAGATACCAGTGGTGTTTTAGTTTGAAAGCAGAGTTTATTCAATTGGTTACGAGTATCAAGGTTATCTGATGCATCCAGCACCAAAGAATGCTGTTCAATTAATGCTTTCAATTGTGCATCTTCAAGGCGTTGATCAACGGTATTTACCGTTAAATACGGGTTAAGCATACGCAGTGACTCTGCCGCTGAGTCCACTTTTTTACGTCCAATATCGGCATCGCTGTGCAGCACTTGGCGCTGTAAATTAGAGAGCTCAACCACATCATCATCGATGAGCGTGAGTGAACCAACACCTGCCGTGGCAAGGTATTGGCTTGCAGCGCAGCCCAATCCTCCTGCGCCAAGAATTAATATAGAGCTTTGTTTAAGTGCTTCTTGTCCTTCAAAATCAAACTGTTTGAGAATGATTTGTCGGTTGTAACGCAGTAGCTCTTGATCAGATAGGATCTCCATAGTGATCCTTAGTACAAGCTGGGATTAAAAAGTTGGATATTGACGGTTTCGCCCACTTCCACTCGGCCACGATCTTGTTCTAACACCACAAAACAGTTGGCGAGACTCATCGAACGAAATGCCCCCGAACTTTGGTTTCCGGTAGTTTCAACAACAAACTGGCCATTTTCAATTGTGTAAATACCGCGTTGGTAGTCAGTACGGCCCGGTGATTTTTTAAAGGCATTTTTAGTGATGGCTGGAATGGACTCCGGTGCTTTCCACTGAGTGTGTCCAGCCAATTTAGCCAGCATAGGTTGCACCAAGACGTATAGGGTTAATACGGCTGAAACGGGGTTGCCAGGTAAGCCACAGAACCAAGCATGATCTAATGTTCCAAATGCAAACGGTTTGCCCGGTTTTATTGCCAGTTTCCAAAAACCGATTTCTCCGAGTTCTTGCAAAATATCTTTGGTATAGTCAGCTTCGCCTACACTTACGCCGCCAGAAGTAATAACCACATCGGCCAAATGTTGAGCTTTATCAAAGGTAGCTTTTAAAGTGGCAGGGCAATCAGCAATGATCCCAAGATCAATCGCTTCACAACCAAAATTCTCAATTAATGGTTTAATGCCATAACGATTGCTGTCATAGATTTGCCCCTCAGCAAGAGGTTCACCGAGTGGTTTTAGCTCATCTCCAGTTGAGAAAAAGGCCACTTTGGGTTTACGAAAAACGGTCACATGGCTGATGCCGAGTGTGGCAATCATTGGGATATCACGCGAAGTCAAGCGAGCCCCTTTATGTAGTACTACATCGCCTTGTTTGATGTCATCACCAGTGGGGCGAATATTTTGCTGAGGCTTCGCATTCGGCTGTAGAAAGCAGATACCATTTTCGTTTTCGGTCGTTTGCTCTTGCATGATCACCGCGTCGCAACCAGCTGGAATTTTCGCGCCAGTCATAATTCGCACGCAACTGTTGGCTGGCCACGGCCCTTCAAATGGAAGACCGGCAAAAGATTTACCAGCCAGCGGCAGGGTGGTTGACTGTTGCAGATCAGCTAATCGAATAGCGTATCCATCCATCGCTGAGTTATCGAAAGGCGGCACAAAAATGGGTGAGAGTAACTCTTCGGCCAACACATAGCCTAATGCGTCGGCTAGCGGTAGTTTCAGCGTCGTTTGGATGGGTTTGATATTCGCTAGCATTGTCTCTAACGCTTGTTCGATAGGCATTAAGCCCGGTGAATCACAACAGCCCATGATCGGTTCCTATAGCTTTTTTCTTTGCGAGGACTTTATCATACATTGCTTACAGGCAATAATGACCATCCTTAAAATATGGATGTAATTATTCAAAATTCCGAGTATCCTTGTCTGCCATCCGAAAGGGGTAAAAAGTAAGAGGAATCGGAATGCTAGGTCTTAGCGAATCAGCAAAGTTGGTCAAAGATGCGCTAGAGAGCCGAGGTTTGGAAACGCCTATGCGTCCAAATGAGGTTACTCGTGAAGAAAAGAAAGAAAAAATCGAACACCATATGCGTGAGATCCTCACACTACTCGGTCTTGACCTGACCGACGACAGTTTAGAAGAGACGCCCCATCGAATTGCGAAAATGTATGTGGATGAAGTGTTTTCTGGCCTCGATTATCAAAACTTCCCCAAAATTACTGTGATCGAAAACAAGATGAACGTCAGTGAAATGGTGCGCGTAAAAGAGATTACCGTGACCAGCACCTGTGAGCATCATCTAGTGACTATCGATGGTAAAGCCGCGGTGGCGTATATCCCAAGAGGCAAGATAATTGGTCTTTCTAAGATTAACCGTATTGTACGTTTTTTTGCTCAGCGCCCCCAAGTTCAAGAGCGAATGACACAGCAGATTCTGGTGGCTTTGCAAACCTTACTCGGTTCAGACGATGTCGCAGTCACCATTGATGCCACTCATTACTGCGTTAAATCACGTGGTGTTATGGATGCGACCAGTGAAACGACCACCACAGCATTAGGCGGTATTTTTAAATCTAACCCTGCCACCCGCGCCGAATTTTTCCATGGTTTACATTAATCGAATCTCAGTTGAGTCCATCGATTAACGTTGATCAACTAAAAAAGCCCTCGCAAGTGAAGCCGAGGGCTTTTTCGTTTTACCACGCACGCCTTATTGAAACAGAACCAAGTACTCGCCATAGCCCTCAGCTTGCATCGCCTCTTTTGGTACAAATCGCATCGCGGCGGAGTTCATGCAGTAGCGTAAGCCGGTTGGTGCTGGTCCATCCTCAAAGACATGACCTAGGTGAGAATCTGCAAAACGGCTGCGCACTTCGGTTCTGGTATAAAAAAGCCGAGAATCGCTTTTGGTCGCAATATACGCTTCATTAATTGGCCGAGTAAAACTGGGCCAGCCTGTACCAGAACGGTATTTGTCGGTAGAAGAGAATAATGGCTCTCCGCTGACTACATCGACATAAATACCATCGGCTTTGTTATCCCAATACTCATTGTTAAATGCGCGTTCAGTACCTTCTTCTTGCGTCACGTAATATTGCAAATCAGTCAATTTGGCGCGTATTTCTTTATTCGAAGGTTTATTGTATGCCTTAACGTTGTTTTGCATTTTTTGCGCTTCGATCAATTGACGTAAGGTTTTTGGGTGCTCATTACGATCTTTGCCGAAGATGGTATCAAGATATTGGTCACGTCCGGAAGCATGACGATAGTAGGTGTAACGTACTTTGCTCTTTTTATAAAAATCTTGGTGGTACTCTTCAGCAGGCCAAAATTGGCTGTATTGAATCAGCTCTGTTTTGAGCGGCTTTTTGAAGATCCCTAGCGCATCGATTTCTTGCATAAAACGCTGCGCGGTCTGCTTCTGTTCACTGTTGTGATAAAAAATGGCAGGCCGATACTGTGGGCCTCTATCAACAAACGAGCCTTGATCATCTGTCGGATCAATGTGGCGGAAAAAATGATCCAATACATTTTCGTAGCTGACAACTTGCGGATCAAAGGTCACTTGAATCACTTCAATGTGGCCCGATTTTCCTGATGAGACTTGTTTATAGGTAGGGTTTTCAAGGCTGCCACCCGCATAACCAGAGACAACGCTAATGACACCGTTGAGTTTTTCAAGATCAGATTCTGTACACCAAAAACAGCCCCCAGCTAATGTCGCGATTTGCTGATTACCAATGCTGGGCATGGTTTTAGGCTGAGTTTCTGCTTGGCTAAATAGCGAAAACAGAATAGGCACAATAAGCGCTATTGAGAATATAAAGGGAGTAAAACGTTTCATAACCGACCTTACTTATTTTTATTGATACTGGTAAAGAACGGTGAAAAGCGCAAAAAATTACAGAGAAAGAAAACAAATAGCGTGAAGAAAGCCTTTCTGAGCCCGAAGATTTGCGCTCAGAAAGGTTAATTTCGAACAATAATATCAGGTTAGGCCGATAATATTTCCTTTAGAATCAATGTCTAAATACATGAAGGCGGGTTTTTCAGGAAGGCCCGGCATGGTCATCACGTTGCCGCATAGCGCATAGATAAAGCCAGCACCCGCACAGAGCTTTAATTCGCGGATCGGTACATCAAAACCTTTTGGTGCGCCTTTAATCGCAGCGTTGGTTGAAATTGAAAGCGGCGTCTTCGCCAAACAGACAGCAAGCTTCCCGTAACCTTGCTCTTGCATGTTGTGCATTTGACGTCGTGCTTTATCAGTAAAAGTGACGCTTGCCGCGCCATAGCCCTTTTTCGCTACGGCGTTGATCTTATCTTCGATCGTCTGCTGTGCTTGGTATAACGGTGTGAACGTACTCACTTTTTCACACTGCTTAATGACTTTGGAAGCAAGCTCAGTCGTCCCTTCGCCTCCAAGAGCAAAACCTTCACTCAGTGCAACCTCTACCTGGTAGGGTAGTGCGTGAATCATCATTGCGAGCTGCTCAAGCTCTTCTTGGCTGTCTTGTGGAAAGCGGTTAATGGCAACCACGGCGGGTATTCCATACTTACTCACATTTTCAATATGCCATTTGAGATTTTCAAAACCGGACACCAACGCGGCATGGTCTGGCTGAAATAGAGTGTCGGGAACTGGCTGGCCGGGACGCAATTCATACAGACCAGAGTTCGCTTTTAAGCCGCGAAGTGTGGTGACGATAACGGCGCAATCTGGCGCTTTCCCAGATGTCGCGGCTTTAATATTGCACGCCTTTTCAAATCCCATATCAGAGCCAAAGCCGCCTTCTGTTACAGTAAATTCGGCCAACCTTGTGGCGATGTCATCAGCGATAATAGAAGAGTTACCGTGCGCGATATTGGCAAAAGGCCCGGCGTGAATCAGTGTCGGTACGCCTTCTAACGTTTGCATTAATGTAGGTTCAATCGCCTCTTTCATACTGACAGCCATCGCCCCAGCGACTTGTAAATCTTCGGTGGTAATCGGTGTACCATGGTGACTATAGGCGACGACAATCCGCCCAATCCGTTGACGCAGATCGTTTAAGTTTTTGGCTAATGCAAGAATCGCCATCAGCTCAGAAGCCGCTGAAATATCAAAACCATCTTCACGCTCAAAGCCATTGATTGATTTATCCGTTTCATTTCGGCCAACGGTAACCATGCGCAATGCGCGATCGTTGTGATCCATCACTCGCTTCCAAACCACATTATTTGGGTCGATACGCAGTGCTTTCATTGCGGTGCGCTGCTCGAAATCGTCATAACCAAGGCGCTGTTCGTGATAGATCCGGGCATCTATCGCCGCTGCCGCTAGGTTATGCGCGGCTGTGACGGCGTGGATATCGCCAGTGAGATGCAAATTGAGCTCTTCCATTGGTGCCACTTGTGAATAACCGCCGCCAGCGGCTCCGCCCTTAACACCAAAGATTGGTCCCATTGAGGGTTGACGAATACATGCCATCACCGAATGACCCAATTTTGCCATTCCCTGTGATAGGCCGATGGTCGTGACGGTTTTTCCTTCCCCTAATGGCGTTGGGGTAATGGCAGTCACAAGGATTAACTTTCCAACCGTTTGTGTTTGCAAACGTTCAAGGCAACTTAATGAAATTTTGGCCTTAAAGCGGCCTTGGCTGTGGAATTCGCTGGCGGTGAATCCTGCTTTGTTAGCGATAGCCTCTATGGAGGTTAATGAAGTGGCGCGGCAAATTTCAATATCAGGCAGCATAAAACCCTCATTATTTAGTATTGTACGGGTTGGGAAAACGTTTGCGTCGCGATAATAACGTCAAAAAATGGGTTGTAAAGTTATTTAATGAGTGGATTATAAACTAATGTCTGAGCTTTTAGCTCGATTCTTCGTTCTCTTTTGTGTCATTGTCGTTGGGCTCTTTATGATGATCATCTTCAAGTTGCTCACTATCTTGTTGATCATAATGCTTGACGACAAAGGGGGTTAACATAACGGAAGAGGGAAGAAAACGTTTCATATGGATTTCCTTGTTTGTTAGTAACTGAACATATGGTATTGAAACTCGACTTACACTGCTTTAGCTCTGACGGCCTTTACTCTATAATGCGGCGTTTTTACTAGGCCAACCTTACCTCACTGCGGATATTTTATGATTTCAAAAAACCAACTGAAACTACTTCGTGCTTTAGGCCAAAAGAAACAGCGCAAGGTTCATGGCCTGTTTTTAGTGCAAGGCGAAAAGAACGTGTTGGAATTGATTAACAGCCAACTGACGGTAAAGCAGGTTTTTGCCACTGCGGAGTTTATCGCACAAAACCGCGTTGAGCTTAGTGTTTTTGAATGCATTGAGGCCACATTAGATGACTTAACCAAAGCCAGCACTTTGGTGAGCAATAATGCTGCAATCGCAGTCGTTGAGATCCCCGAAGTGACGGTGCCTGAAGCGAAAGGATTGATGATCGCTCTCGATGGTGTTTCTGACCCCGGTAATTTAGGGACGATTATCCGTGTTGCTGATTGGTATGGCATTAAACACATTGTCGCTAGCCACGATTGCGCCGATCCATACAATCCCAAGACCATCAGTGCCACCATGGGTAGCTTTGGGCGTGTTACGGTGAGCCAAGTGGATTTGGGTGCTTATTTACAGAGTTCAAATCTACCTGTTTATGGGGCTTTTTTAGAAGGTGAGAGCGTTCATCATACGAAATTTGCAGCTGAAGGGATTTTATTGATGGGCAGTGAATCGCATGGTATTCGTGCCGAAGCGGCTCAATATGTTACCGACAAAATCACCATTCCCGCCTTCGGGGGAGCTGAGTCACTTAACGTAGCAATGGCTACGGGTATTATTTTGGATAACCTGCGCCGCCAACATCACTAGATCAAACCAAGATCACTCGATCAATAAGTAAAGCTTAAAAGTTGTTGCTTTGGATTGTCGTCAAAAAGCGTGATAACGGATGCCGTGTTTGCGCTTTTTTTATAACGCTAGTTATAAGAAGAAAAGACTACTTCTCTAACATCCCCAGTTTGTTTGGCACGCCATTCCATTTTTCAGCATCATCCATGGCTGGTTTGACTTCGGTTTGCACCGGCCATATGTCGGCAAGCTCAGCATTGAGTTCGATGTAAATCTTCTGATCTTCTGGGAGTTCATCTTCTTGAAAGATAGCTTGAGCTGCACATTCAGGAACACATAAACCGCAATCAATGCATTCAATGGGGTTGATCACCATAAAATTGGGGCCTTCGTGAAAGGCATCTGCAGGGCATACCGCGACACAGTCAGTAAATTTACATTGGATGCAATTATCCGTTACGACAAACGCCATGATGATCAGCTCTTAGTTAGTCAAAAATGAAGAATGGGGATAATACGCATCCCAAGTTAAATTTCAACATCCAACGCTATGAATATCTAGCGTAACGTGTGATGAATTCGGGATTTAGTATGACAGATAACGCCATTTCCCGTAAAATGCGCGCCATTGTGAGCGGGCCGCTTGCGGCTTTGGCTAAGACACCGACTAAAACGAGACACCGACATGATACGTTTAACCGAAATTAAACTTCCTTTGGACCACGAGGAGGGGGCAATTTTTGCTGCTATTACTGAAAAACTTGGTATTGCTGATGAACAAGTTCTTTCATTCAATATGTTTAAACGTGGCTACGATGCTCGTAAGAAAACGAAAATCATGCTGATTTACACGCTAGATGTGAGCGTGGAGAATGAAACGGAGTTGCTTGCTCAGTTTGCTGATGATCCGCATGTGAAAGTGACGCCGGATATGGAGTACAAATTCGTTGCTCAAGCGCCAGCGAATCTTACTGAGCGCCCAGTGGTGATAGGCTTTGGCCCTTGTGGTCTATTCGCAGGACTTATTCTTGCTCAAATGGGGTTTAACCCAATCATTGTCGAGCGTGGTAAAGAAGTGCGCGAACGCACCAAAGATACCTTTGGTTTTTGGCGTAAACGTACATTGAATACTGAATCTAACGTGCAGTTTGGCGAAGGTGGAGCGGGAACTTTTTCTGATGGAAAACTCTATAGCCAAGTGAAAGATCCTAACTTCTATGGTCGTAAGGTCACTACAGAATTTGTCGCTGCGGGCGCACCTGCTGAAATCATGTACGTGAGCAAACCGCACATTGGTACGTTCAAATTGGTGACCATGATTGAAAAAATGCGAGCCAAAATCATCGAATTAGGCGGTGAAATTCGTTTTAGTACTCGTGTTGATGACATTCACATCGAAGAAGGGCAAATTACCGGGCTTACGCTGTCAAATGGTGAAGAAATTAAAACGCGTCATGTTGTCCTTGCGGTCGGTCATAGCGCACGTGATACCTTTGAAATGCTGCATGAACGTGGCGTTTATATGGAAGCCAAACCCTTTTCAGTAGGGTTCCGTATTGAGCATAAACAATCAATGATTGATGAAGCGCGTTTTGGTGCGAATGCGGGTAACCCCATTCTTGGCGCGGCGGACTACAAATTGGTTCACCACTGTAAGAATGGCCGCACTGTTTATAGCTTCTGCATGTGCCCCGGTGGCACGGTAGTGGCGGCTACTTCTGAAGAGGGGCGCGTTGTGACCAATGGCATGAGTCAATATTCTCGCGCAGAACGTAATGCTAACAGTGCGATTGTAGTGGGTATTGATCCTGAACGTGATTATCCCGGTGATCCGCTAGCGGGCGTGCGCTTCCAACGTGAACTTGAATCACGAGCTTATCAACTTGGCGGCGAAAACTACGATGCACCAGCACAAAAAATTGGTGACTTTTTACAAGGTCGTGATCCGAGTGCGTTAGGTGATGTCGAACCCTCTTTTACACCCGGCATCAAGTTGACAGATATTTCAAAAGCGTTGCCTGATTTTGCCATTGAAGCCATTCGTGAAGCGATCCCAGCGTTTGATAAGCAGATCAAAGGATTTGCCTCTGAGGATGGTTTGTTAACTGGAGTAGAAACTCGCACGTCGTCACCCATTTGCATTAAACGGGGTAAAGATTTCCAAAGCATCAACCTGAAAGGCTTTTATCCGGCAGGTGAAGGTGCAGGTTATGCGGGCGGGATTTTATCAGCAGGCATTGATGGTATTAAAGCGGCCGAAGCATTGGCGCTTTCTATGGTTAACGAAGCTGAAAAAGCATCATAATTTGCAATATTAAGCATAAGAAAAGGCTCATTGGAGCCTTTTTTATTACAGGGACGATTAGATTCGTTATCACATTGAATTTTAAAAGTTTCTTCTGATAGAGATTATCATTTAACTAAAAACAATCTAAACTAGCCCGAACATTATGAGGAGAGATCATGAAGTACGACTGGATTTTATTTGACGCTGACGAGACCTTGTTTCATTTTGATGCTTTCAAAGGTATGCAACTGATGTTTGAGCGCAAAGGAGTGTTGTTTACTGAACAAGATTTTGCGCAGTACCAAGAAGTTAATAAACCACTGTGGGTCGATTACCAAAATGGTGATATCACGGCGGCGCAGTTGAAGCATACTCGTTTTGCAGAGTGGGCAGAAAAGCTCGCGACGACGACCACGGAATTAAACAGCGCATTTCTTGAAGCCATGGCAGATATCTGCACTCCACTACCAGGAGCAAAAGAGTTATTGGATGCCCTTACAGGTCGAGCGAAACTTGGCATCATTACTAATGGTTTTACTGAACTTCAAGCGATTCGTTTGCAAAGAACGGGGATGAGTGAATACTTTGACCACGTGATTATTTCAGAAGAGGTTGGTGTAGCGAAACCCGATCACGGGATTTTTGCCTACGCGTTAGACAAAATGGGCAACCCGGCTAAAAATCGTGTATTGATGGTAGGAGATAACCCGCATTCCGATATTCTAGGTGGCTTGAATTTTGGTATTGAAACCTGTTGGTTAAACGCAACTGGCGCAAGTGCTGTTGATGGCATTGAGCCACACTACCATGTGCGTTCATTGCACGAGCTTAAAGATATTTTGGTCGCATAATTATTTACAATGGTGTGGCTTGGGGTGTGGAGTGATGATATCGACCTCCACACCAACAAATCGATTCGTTAGCGGTTGAATTCACCGTCACGCTCAGGTTGATAAACTACATCAAGAATCTCAATCACTCTTTCTCTACCACCAGGCATTGGCCAACTGAGCTGTTGACCAACAGCTAGGCCCAACAATGCACTGCCTACTGGGGCAAAAACAGAGATATCTTGACTGCTTTTCACTTCATGCGGATACACAAGATTTTTTTCGATCACTTCATCACTGTCGATAAACTTGAAGCGTACGGTCGAATTCATGCTCACCACATTATTTGGCATCTCTTGCGGGGCGACAATGGTGGCTCTATCCAACTCAGCCTCGAGCTTTTCTAACTCTGGCGTTAGTTTAGGCATGCCATCCAGTAATGCGGATATTCTGTCCATATCAAGGCTTGAAACTAAGACAGGTGCTAAGTTTGACATTTTTAATACTCCAAAAAGAAATACCGCCCAAAAGCTAGGCGGTATAAAAATTAACGTCAATGTTATTGCGATTCAGGCTATGACATTAATCTTGTTCGACATAGAATGCAAATAATACGGTATCAGTTTGTTATGAATTTGGCATGCACGTATTTAGGCTGGGAGTGGATGTTGTGCAGTACGTAAAAATTAAAGATGTGATTGTTGAACAAATCGATGCTGGCATGCTTGCCCCTCGTCAAAAATTACCTTCTGAACGAAAACTTGCAGAGTCGTTTAATACCACACGCGTTACCCTGCGTGAGGCTTTGTCTCTGTTGGAAGCGGATGGCAAGATCTACCGAGAAGATCGGCGAGGTTGGTTTATTTCTCCCGAGCCGATACGTTACGACCCAACCCAAACTCTGAATTTTACCAACATGGCTTTAGCACAAAACCGAGTACCAAAAACGGAACTGATGATGGCAAAAGCGCTATTAGCCAATAAACAAGCATCGCTCTTATTGGGATTGAAGCCATTTTCGGATGTTTACCAAATTGATCGTGTGCGTTATTTAGAAAATCGCCCCGTGGTCTATGTGACGAATTACGTGCGCCCTGAATTGTTTCCCAACTTGCTGACTTTCGATTTGTCTCAATCACTGACGGATATTTATCGCGACCACTTTGCCGTGGAGTATCAAACAGTCCGTTATCGAATTACCACTAGCTCTTTGTTTGGTCATATGGCGCAAGCGCTACGCGCTACATCAGGCACTCCGGCGATGGTCGTTGAGCGTATTAATTATAATCAACAGGGTGAACTGATCGATTGTGGCATCGAATACTGGCGACATGACGCGATTTGTATTGAGTCGTTAGCCAAGCTAACCGTGGCCCGCTGAGGCTTGGTCCATTAAAACTAGGTCCGTTAAAGCTAGGTCTGTTAAAGCTATGTTCGTTGAAAATTGAGCGCATTCAATGAAAAAGGCGACCTCTATTAAGTCACCTTTTTACTGTGTTATTGCTGTTTATGACTGGGTTTGTGCATCCGTCTGTTTGAGCTGTTTATGCCCATCTTCACTGACGCCACGTTTCCAGTAGCTGCTGATATAAATATTGTCTTTGGCTATCTCTTTTTCATTGCGAAAATACTCTCTTAGCGCGCGCATGGTATCAAATTCACACGCACACCATACCGAGCCATTCTCACCCAGCCAATTTTTCTCGATAACCGAAGTCGCCAGATTGGTGCTGCTGTCTTTCACTACCCAAGAGATCTCTATGTTCTCCGGAGCCTGTAGTGCCTGTTTGTCATCCACATGCTCAATTTCAATTACTGCATAACCTTTTGCATCACGTGGTAAGCGTTTTAATTGAGCTGCAAGAGCAGGGATCGCGGTCATGTCAGCGGCTAAGAAAAACCATTTCCCATTGGGATTCAACCCTTGAGCTTTACCTGGGCCAGCGATTGAAATCGTATCACCAATGGCCGTATGCATCGCCCATCTGACTGCAAATCCGCACTGCTTATCTTCCGCTTCGTGCCGTACAAAATCGATTTCAATGCGATTGTTGGTCGCATCAAAACTTCGAATGGTATAAGTGCGCATTATTGGGCGCTGATCAGGGGTTAACCGTGACAAATCAGTGCCACCATCTTCACTAAACAACAGCTTGATATAATCGCCTTCGTTTTCAAGTGTAAAATGCTCAATTGAGTCACCCTGTAACGTAATGCGTTGCAGGGAAGGCGAAATCTGCTGACTACCCACAACCGTGAGTGGATAGAAAGAGCGTTTAGGTTCTGTTTCTTTTTTCATTATTCTCTAGATTACCGTTTTGTCTTTTGTAGGTATAACCTTAAACTGAGTGCTCAATTGATTCAATGATAATAACTATCATTTACGTTATTTTACTTTGAAGAGATGGGAATATGTAACTTTGCAGATAAAAAGCCCCATACGCATAATGGTATGAGGCTTAATAATGCTCACATTTTGCTGATGTTTAAACTTCGTTAGGTGCAACTTCTGCAACTTCTGCAAGTTCATCCCGTTCGTTCATTTTTGATGCTTCAAGCATTTTTCGAACAACCAATGAAGCGACGATGGCCACTGCTACCATCACTACGGCTAAGATCGTGAGCATTTTAAAGTAGTCGCCATAAACGCTTTGGACGATATGCTGACTGATCACTTGACCTTTTTCTAATGCGATGGAGGTTGAGAACACCGCACCCACAATGCCGCTTAAGGCGATGGCGACTGAAAAGAGGCTAACCGAAAAGTTTTCGATGTGCTTGGGAGCCACTGACAAAATGAAGGCCACTACTAAACTACCAACAATAACTTCCGCAAAAGCTTGGAAGAAGTGGATCATCAAAAAGACTTCTGGTCTGATGATAACATCAGCACCAATATTCATGACTGCCATGGTTAAGATGCCAAATGCAATGGCGGTAAAGATGAATGCAAAGCCAATTTTAGTGGCTGTTGAAAAATTAATGCCTCGCTTTTCCAGTGAAGAGAAAGTCATAGCAATGACAGGCCCAGCAACAATGCACCACAGTGGGTTCATCGCCATTGATGCTTCAGGAGCGATTGGGATTAATCCAAATAAGTCACCACGCATCGTATTAATGGTTACCATAGTCATGGAGGTCATCATTTGCCCGTAATAGACAAAGAAACAGGTGGTGAGCACCGTCATGATAAGAATAGTGCCCATTTTCAAGGTATCGGATCGATTCGCTTTAAACATCAAAAAGATGAAGTAAAAAATGGCAGCCGCACCAATGGCATAAACGATGTTTTGACCGATGTCCATATTAGAAAACATGAAGAAAACTAGCCCAACCATCGCGCATGATACTGCACAAAAGGCGAGCCAGTTTTTCACGCTTACGGGAGCTTGATCAATCTCAGCTGCGGCATTCACTAATGATTTATTAAACACAATTAAAGTGGCAAAGGCGAACGCTGCCAAAATGGCTGAGAGCATAAAGCTACCGTGAAAACCGATCACTAAAACAAACATCGGGAATAAATATTGACCAAGTAGTGCTCCCACATTGTTTACCGAATAATTGACAGGGTAACAGTTTTCAAAATGTTCTTGAGAGCTAAAAGTGCGTTTATATAAACTGGGGTAAGAAGGAGACATTAATCCGCGTGCGTAGCTCGCTAAAGCGATGCCTGCTAATGCCATCGCGACGTTGGTTGTTGAGGCACCCAGCACCAGTAGTGTGTAACCAAGAGCAAAAGCGCCGTAGGCAATGGTTAATGAACGATAAGCGCCAAGGAACTTATCGGCAATAAAACCACCAGCGATCGCAAAAAGGGGGCCAATGGATGAAAATGCTCCTACCACCATCATGGTATCGGCTTCGTTATAATCCAAATCTTCTAGAAAAAAACGGGTTAGGATAACCATTACCCCGTAAAATGATAAGCCAAACATCATTTGGCAGAACATCATTGATTTATTGAGTTTATTCCACATATTAATCTCTCCATGCAGTGGATCTTTAGAGTTTATTACTGTAGATTTTATCATCGGTAGTTATAAATAAATTGAAACAATTATCGCAGAAACCTTACTTTATGCACGAGCATTTCTAATGCGTGGCTATCGTTTGAGTAATGTTTAAAAAGCGATTGTTTATTTTATTTTTTGACTCAAGCACTATGCACATGTAGGAGTATTTACGTGTTACCAAACCATACGTTTTAATACTGCTGCTTTCTTGATGTCGATTGCTATGACACAAGTTTTATGGTGGCTGGAATGGAGAGAGAAAAATAACGATGGTAGCCGAGCATCTTTATATCGTATTAGGTAAACGACTTGTTGATCAGCAATTAACATTAGAAGGGCGTAGTCGTATTGATGGCCTCGTTAAGGCGTTACAACGTCATGAAATCGATCATAGTGTCATTGCTTTATGCGGTGGGCTCACGCTAGGGCAACATATTTCTGAAGCGAAGGCTATGTATCATTACCTTCAATCGGAGCTTACTCGGCTCAATGTGTCACTTTCGAATAACCGCATTTTGCTGGAAGAGTACTCAACCAGCACGGTAGAAAATATCGAAAACGTCGCGTTAGAGCTGCAAAAAAACGGTAGTATTGACACGCAAAAAACATTACCTGTTACTTTTATTTCTAACGACTATCACTTGCAGCGTATTTTTGAAATTCAGCAATTAATGGATGAGCAAGGGTTACTGCGAGTGCTTAAACAACGCTGTGAAATGATGGAGATCACGCTGGCTATTTCACCGGATCTGCACGATCACCTAGTGGTGAAATACCCTTATACGCATTTAGCCGCGGAACTGTTTCTATTGGTCGATCAACTAACGACTTACCGTGTCTATCTTGAAGGTGTTGTGGCGGGCTCATTTTTGCGCGATCTCACGCAAGTGAGAGCCATTCCTTACCAAATAGCATATGAGGCTATTTTAGCGATCAATCATAAAATCGCAGACAAGCCAAAGTGGGTTTTTGTTCGCTGTCTTACGGATTTATTGATGCAGTGTATCAATGCCACAAAGGGGGCGTTAAATGTCAGTGAGATTCAACCTTATCTCATTTTGTTCGACAGCAACTTAACGTTATTGAATCGATATCTTGATCCTGAAAACTCATGCGTCGGACGCTGGTGGCGTCAGGGATAGTAACAAGCGAAATAGATGAATCAAAGAGACCCCGCAATGCGGGGTCTTTGCTTTTTAGCCAAGCGACTTATTTCCTGACCAAAAACCGTTTTGAACAAAACAACGTGTTAAGCCGTTTCTAACGTACGCTCTTTGACCACGCTTAGACGCTCGCCATAAATTGGACGTAGTGCTGCCAGTACATGGTTACGAGTTAGCATACCGACAAACTTGCCATCTTCAAGGACGGGGAGATTTTGTGGTTTGTTCACTTTCATGCTTTTTGCGCGCTCTTCTAAAGAGAGTGAGCTAAAACGAGTAGCAATACCCATGCTAGTAGTAGGGTATAACTGTTCTTTATCGATACATAAAAATTCGGCGATATCAATCAGACGGTCAGATGCATCGATGGCGATAACATCGCGGCTCATAAGATCCACCACTTTTTGCCCTTCGGTAGGGAGGTAGTCTTGGCACCATAAATCCACCATGACATCGTGAGCTGAGAAAAACCCGACCAAACGACCAGCCACATCAACCACAGGAGCACTATCGAGCTGGTTATCCAGCAACATATCAATCGCGACTGCGGTTGGCATTTCCACGCCTAGAGTTACAGGTTGGGTGTTCATAATGTCTTTAACTGTAATTGTTTTATTCATTTTCGTTTCCTTCACTGACGTAATTGTTGCTGTTTCCGTAATAGTGCTAATGTTTGCGGCTTTAAGTTGTGGACCGCGGAAAATAGACCAGTTGGCGAGCCCAACCAACACAGCACCGCCGACAATATTGCCCAAGGTCACTGGGATAAGGTTTGCCGTCACAAATTGATGAATGTTCAAATCTGCGTAATGAGTGGCACTGATACCGACCTGTTGCCAGAAGCTCTCTGGTGCAAAGTTTTGAATCACAATGCCTAAAGGGACCATAAACATGTTGGCTACGCAGTGCTCAAAGCCGCTAGAGACGAACATCGCCACAGGCAAAATTGTCATTGCGGCTTTGGTCATTGCATTGGCTGAGCTAAACGTTAACCAAATCGCAAGACAAACCAGTAAGTTACATAGCACCCCAAGAGAAAATGCTTGAACAGGTGTATGGTGCAGTTTGTGCTGCGCGATGTTCAGCGCATTCAACCCCCATTGACCATCATCCAACTGATAGAGACCAGCCCCAGTAACTAAAAGCAGTAAGAACATGGCACCAATGAAGTTACCGATATAAACCTTGCCCCAAATGGATAACATTTTGCTAAAGCTGATTTGTTTATTGGCCCAAGAAATGCTCGACAATACGGAACTGGTGAACAGTTCACCGCCACAAATCACGATTAAAATCAGCCCCATGCTAAAGGCTAAACCACCCGCTAACCGACTGAGCCCCCAACCTGCGTTAGCACTGCCTGTGGTGACAGTGATGTAGAACAAAAATGCTAAGCCGATAAAAGCACCAGCCATAATGGCAAGGCTCAGTGTCATACCGCTACTTTTCTTGGCTTTGCTTAATGCAAATTTCTCGGCTTCTGCCATCATCTCAATCGGTGAGAACAGCTGTTTATTTTCAGAGTAGGCTGCAGACATACACGCTCCCAAAGCTCAATTTCATAATTACCTCCCAAGTTCAAACAAAGCGTCATGCCTTGCTTCCCATACAGACTAACGAACGGGTCATGAAGTAGTAAAATTGATAATTTTTAGATTACTCATCAAATGAATTGATATGAATAAATGAAAGAGTAGAATGAAACCGTTTGCGCATATTAACTCCCTTGAAATTAAAGGTGTGGCGCGCAGTAGATGAAAGCTAAATAGGAAAAGCAGTGCGGTATTCACTCAAACAATTAGCAGTTTTCGATGCTGTTGCCGATAGTGGCAGCGTCAGTCAAGCTGCGGATAAATTAGCGTTAACTCAATCCGCGACCAGTATGTCGCTAGCACAATTGGAAAAAATGTTAGGTCGCCCTTTGTTTGAAAGACAAGGAAAGCAGATGGCATTGACTCATTGGGGAATGTGGCTTAGGCCGAAAGCGAAGCGTTTATTACAAGATGCTCAGCAGATCGAAATGGGCTTTTATGATCAGCACTTGCTTAGCGGTGAAATCAGTATGGGGGCCAGCCAGACCCCTGCCGAGCACCTCGTTCCAGACCTTATCAGCATTCTTGATAACGATTTCCCAGAGATGCGTATTGAGCTTGGTGTGAAAAGCACCAAAGGGGTGATCGATGGCATCCTCGACTACAAATATGACCTTGGTATCATTGAAGGTCGATGCGATGATAACCGTATTTCCCAAGAAGTGTGGTGTCGAGATCACCTAACAGTGATAGCTTCGGCTCATCATCCTTTTGCCAAATGTAAAACGGTGAGTCTTGCACAGCTTGAACAAGCCAAATGGGTGTTAAGAGAGCACGGTTCTGGCACTCGCAATATTTTTGATAGCTCGATTCACCATCTTATTTCCGATTTAGATGTGTGGCGAGAGTACGAACATGTTCCTGTGCTACGCAGTATGGTTGCGAATGGTCCGTACTTAACTTGTTTACCTTACCTCGATGTAGAACGCTTTATTGAGAATGGCCAACTGGTAGCGCTCAATGTGCCTGATCTGAATATGGAAAGAACGTTGTCGTTTATTTGGCGAGCAGATATGGCTGAAAACCCGTTGGTTGAGTGCATTAAGCGTGAAGGACTGCGCATGATGAAAGGACGACCAAGCGTACTTTAAGCTTGTTAATCTTGGTTATGATTTACTTTGTTACTTCTCAATATGGGGTGTGATAAGTGAAGCTATTGAGTGTTCGCATTTAGCATCATATCACACACCCTCATCACCTAATCTAACGCTCATGCTCGATTAAAAAGCACTTCAAATATGTTGATTTATCGTTTGCGTCAACATTTCAATGAAATAAGTGCAGTCATTGCATTTATTTCATGACTTAGGTCACTAGTTATCTGTGGTTGAAGCTTTTAATATCGGCACTTGATTTATTGATGTCGCTATAGCAACGGCTTGTTAAATGACAGGCAGATAGCGGCTAAATGAGGGCGCTATGAGCACACTATTTGCAATTTCACTAACGACAGGCATTCTTTCTGGTGTTTGGGGCTGGATAGCCGTTTCGTTAGGCTTACTATCATGGGCTGGCTTTTTAGGATGTACGAGTTATTTTGCCTCTCCAACCGAGGGTATTAAAGGTCTTGCAGAAAGTTTGATAACTAATATCAGTGGCGTTTTTTGGGCAATGGTCATTATTCATTCATCCAGTTTGGTGAGCTTGGATATTTTGGGTTACGTTGTCACTGCAGTGGTGGCATTTTTAATGTGCATTCAAGCGTCGAAAGCGTGGCTTGGCTATATCCCTGGAACCTTTATTGGCGCTTGTGCCACTTTTGCTGCGGGTGGTGATTGGCAACTGGTTATTCCATCACTTCTATTAGGTGGCATTTTTGGCTTTGCGATGAAAACAAGTGGTATGTGGTTGCATCAACGATCTAACCAGCCAGCGCTGAGCGACAGCGCAACTGTTGAAACGCGTTCTAAATCCTCAACTTGTTAATTTATGTTTAAGACTAATGCTGGTGAAATCTGCATTGGTAAAGGTTACCCCCAATTGATCCGTATCGATTCATCAAAATTGTTGATATACCCATTCAATATAAGATTAGTCACATATAGCGAAATGGAAATGATACGAGGTACACAATCATGTGTGCCTTTTTTTACGTGTGACCATTGGCCATCGTAATCACGCGTTTTAGTGTCCAGCGCAGCAGTACAGGAATAGACTCCACACCTTGTTGTTCACAATGGGAAACGATGGCAAGCGCCAAATCAGGTTTCGCGTGTTTTTTCAGCACACGTGTGACCACTTTTTTCGCAGGGATTGGATGATCGTAAGGTATTTTAATCAAATCTTTGAAGAAGTGTTCAAAGCCATGAGAGTACAGAAAATGTTCGATATCTCGATCGGGAAGTTCGGTCAGGCGATGCCGTTCTTGATCACCTGTTAGCATACCGCGTACCGTTGACGAATATTTTTTGCCAGCGGGATCGCCATCAGTCACGACATGCCAATCAATGCCAAACGCTTTCGCCACTTTAATTAAGGACTTCAGACCAGACTGAGCAAATTCGACAATTTGTACTCCTTCGGCGGCTAGATTATAGCCACACTGGCGAGCCAGCTCACTAAACAGCCACACCTCAGTTTCTCCTTCAACCAACAACCAGCAGCGAGCAAAAAGCACCCCTGAGCGATGAAAACGGATATGAAAACCGATACGTCGTAGTTCGTCCTTACTCAATCCACGAGAGATCATCGAATTTGCAATGGTACGGTCAGAAGTACGCACCAAACGCCGAATCGAATGAAGGGGAACAGAGCCAAGCAGATCACCACTGTTCGTTGTGAGAATTTTCTGCATGGGTAATAGTTGAAGTAAACTCCAAGCGCGCGCCAGATGAGTAGGGTGCAATCGACCTTCGGGATCTTCGATAATCAGCAGCGGCCTAGCGCAACGTCGTAGGTCTGTTGGGCCTTTGGCTTGCAGATAAGCATTGAGTAAGCCCATCAACAGCAAACGAGTTTGCTTATTTTTAGTCTCTTCAACAAATTGGCTTATGTTTTTATCGGCGGTTGGGCTGGAATAGACTAAGCTGTCACGTTGCTGTCTTGGGTTTTTACGTGTCTGACTTTTGAATGAAAAATAGTGATCAACTAATACATTCATTGAGTTAAGGCTACTTCTCATCTCGCCTTTGTTGACATGCCCAGGGATGGCCAGTAAACGACGACAGGTATTATCAATGCGTTTTTCGGCGCGAGAATTTTTACCGTTACCATTAACGAAAGGCCGCTCGAAACGCCGTGAATCTTTCAAACGGATCACTGGGTGTAAGCTCATCAGCTCTTGCGCTAATTTTTCAGAATGATGCAGCGGTAGTGGATTGCCTTCGAGGTCTAAAAACAGGTAGCGAGTGGTAATATCATATCGCTCACGAGTGGCACTGATGCGATAGAATATCCGTTTCGTACCCGTTTCATCTTCAACCCAAATCGGCCTCAGCTTACGATAACGGCCGGATCGAGATTCATTTTTGTCTGTAGAAACAAAGCTTAAGACAATTTGTAAATGCTGAGTTTGAGGATGAGCGATAGAGTAATCGACGTGGAAATCTTGCATTTCAAATTGATAAGGTACACCGTTGGCTGGTAGCACTACTGATAAGGCGTCCAACAATGAGGACTTACCCCAAGTATTTTCACCGATCAATGTGGTGAGTTCATCAAAAGCGAGCGATAAACGTTTGATTCCTCTGAATCCGGAAATTTCAATTCGCTCTAGATGCATAGGCAGACTCCTTTTATAACTCAACAAGTTAGCTTCTCGCTGAGTCTGTTTTTCTTTAAGCATAATGGAAATTATGCAGATAAGTAGGCTGCTGGCTCACATATCAAGTGTTTATGTAGGGGCAGCCGAATGAGACAAAGGCTACAAAGCGTGATGAGGTTGACTTAGCGTAATTATATTTTCAAACTCGTTTCATAAAAGTCACGATTCTGTCATGATTCTTCAGCTAGGATAGAGTGGAAAAAGAAGAGAAAGATAAATGATGCATAAAAAGAATAGACCAGCATCAATTATGCTGGCACACATTAATGACACTCACTCATATTTTGAACCGACATCGCTGCAATTGACTCTCCACATCCAACAGCAGACTTTAACACCGTATGTAAGCGCTGGCGGTTTTGCACGAATTGCAACACGAGTTCAGCAATTGAAAGAAGATGCGGCGCGTATGAAGCGAGCCTTTGTATTTTTACACGCTGGGGATTGTTTCCAAGGCACGCTCTATTTTTCGCTATTTAAAGGTAAAGCCAATGCGGACATGCTCAACGCATTGAATCTTGATGCGATGGCATTAGGCAATCACGAACTGGATATGGGTAATGAACCCGTTGCCCATTTTGTTAAACGTATTCAATTTCCATTGCTAGCTGGCAATTGGGATCTTTCCAATGAAAGATCGAATAAGCCTTTTCCAATAGCCGGTAGCCCGCAAGTGATAAGTTATCAACCTCAAGGTAAATACGCTCGCTGGATAGAAAAACAGGCTGGTGATGAAACGATTGCAATTTTCGGCTTGTCACTCGATAAAATGGCTGATATTGCCAACCCAGATCTCGATACTCCATTTATTAACGCTATCCAAACGGCGAAAAATACGGTTGCTGAAATACGCGCTAAAGGGATCAACAAAATTATTCTACTTAGCCATTTAGGTTATGAAGCGGACATTGAGCTCGCACAGCAAGTGGAAGGTATTAGTGTTGTCGTCGGTGGGCATAGCCACCGATTACAAGGCGATTTTAGTGCACTAGGGCTGATGAAAGATGATGAGTATGGTTTAAGAATTAACGACACTTATGTCGTCCAATCCGGTTATCATTCTTTGAGCTTAGGTCATTGTTACATCGACTTTTCAGCCGATGGCAAAGTGAACAAATTTCAGGGTCGTAATGAACTGTTACTTGGCCGTCGACTGTTTCTTGATGCCAGCATGAGCGAAGCGGGCACCGATAACACCCATTTAGCGGCGTGCGAATTTTTAAGCCAACACCCTAATGTGGTGGTGTGTAAGAAAGATCCGCAGGTCCAAGGAATATTGATCGATAAATACATGCCGCGAGTACGTCAGCTGCAACAAAATATTATCGCACATGCTGATTGTTTCTTAAGACACGTCAGAATTCCTGATGAAACTGGGCCGAGTGAGTTGGCTCCTTTGGTGGCTCAATCATTCGTCTATGCCATGCGGCAAAGAGGGCACCCCGTGCAGTTTGCAATACATAACGCTGGTGGAGTCAGAAACTCGCTCAACGCCGGACAAGTTTCGGTGGCAGACATTGCCGGAAATTTATTGCCTTTTGCCGTTCCTATTGGTGTCTACCGAGTGCAGGGAGAAACCTTAATTGAGATGCTTGAAGGGGCGATTAATAATGCGCTGGGCAATGGGGTCGACGGCACAGGTTCTGGCAGTTATCCTTACACCCACAATCTCTCGTTTACTTATGCCGCCGATCGGCCTGTAGGACAACGCATCACAAATGTGTTGTTATTTGATGAGAAAAAAGGTTGGCAACCAATTGATCTTAATCGTTATTATTGTGGGACCTCTTCGGCCTATACCATGAAAGGCAAAGAGGGATATGATGCGATACTGAAAATGCAGGGAGAAGGTTTTGTTTCGAATGTGTCAATGGCCGATGCGTTTATTGAACTGCTGACGGAAAAACCTGAAATACTTAACCACACAGGAACTCAACCCCAACATCATTATCAGTAACTCGGTTTGACATAAATTTACTGGCATAGACTTTGCTTTTTAACTTTCAGTCTTAACGCATCTTCAACCCGATGAAGGTGCATGAAGATGTGAAAGGGGAAAGTATAATGTGGATTAGAGATTGGTTAGATGCTGCTGTCGTCGTTGCTTGGGTCAGTGCATGGTCTGTATTGGTGTATTTATTACCACTGGCAGGCGTATAAAAATCTAAGCTAAAAAGGAGCATAAATGGCTCCTTTTTTTGATCACGGCTATGGACCTTTGCATCCAATAGGCATAAAATCCGCGCTGATTGGGGAGTAGTCGCCTTTCAGGGAAACCGCATGAAGGTCGTTGATATATAAGGGCTGCAAAGATGCTAAGAATCCGCTTTGAACCTATCACCAATCCCAGTTTTTAAATGTAACCACATGAAATTAAAGATCGTCTTGTAGATCATTTTCGTTGTTTTGTAATAGCTCCTAGACAATATAGGAGCCTAAATATGAGCGAGTTAACCAACCCATTTATGCATTTCCAAATCATTAAAGACTACCGACAAGAAAGCAAAGTAGATCACAAATTATCAGATATTATTTTGCTGACAATTTGTGGCGTTTTGTCGGGTCATGATGGCTGGGATGGCATTATCGATTTTGGCAATGCTCGCTTAGATTTCCTCAAACGATATGGTCACTTTGAAGCTGGTATTCCTTCTGCAGATACGCTGTCTCGTGTGATGGGCATGATTAATCCGGCAGCGTTGCAAAGAAGCTTTATAGCCTGGATGAAGGACTGCCATACACTGACGGATGGAGAAGTCATCGCCATCGACGGCAAAACATTACGTGGCTCTTATGACCGCTCGAAAGGTAAAGGAACGATCCACATGGTGAACGCTTTTGCTACTGCCAACGGAATGAGTATCGGCCAACAGAAGGTTGATAGTAAAAGTAATGAAATTACCGCGATCCCCAAGCTACTTGACTTGCTAGAGGTAAAAGGCTGCTTGGTTACGATTGATGCAATGGGATGCCAAAAGAAAATAGCGCAAAAAATTCTCGATAAAGAAGCGGATTATTTGTTAGCAGTGAAAGGTAATCAGGGAATGCTTGAGCAAGCCTTTGATGATTATTTTCGAATGGACATGCTTCAAGACTTTGACGGCAGTTCTTACAGTACTCAAGAAAAAAGTCACGGAAGAACGGAAACGAGAGTGGCTTTAGTGAACCGTGATTTGTCGGTTTTAGGTGATATTGAGCATGAATGGCCCGAGCTAAAATCAATGGGCATCGTCGCTTCGATTCGCCAAGAGTCGGCTGTAGCAACAGAGCAGGATGTGAGTATTCGTTACTATATCTGTTCTAAAGAATTAGAAGCCCAAACTCTGCTTGAAGCGACGCGTTCTCATTGGGGCGTAGAGGCCATGCATTGGTCCCTTGATACCGCATTTAGTGAGGACAACTCTCGTATTAGAGCCGATGATCGCGCAGAGGCTTTAGCAAGGATCAGGCAGATATGTTTGAACCTATTAAAGAGTGAAACCACCTTTAAAGGTGGCATTAAACGCAAACGGATGAACTGCGCAATGGACGAAAACTACCTAAGTAAGGTTCTCGAAAGCTTTACAGGGCGGTGATGTTCATGCGGTTTCCGTG
>NZ_CAWNMS010000053.1:0-30381 GCF_963875605.1 Vibrio sp. V04_P4A5T148 | reverse complement strand
ATTGGTCACTCAGTTCATTGATAAATCTTTTTGATTATCATCAACGAGTGCCCACACAGATTGATAGGTTTATATTGTTAAAGAGCGTTCTTCTCTGGCTTGCCGAGGCTTCCTTTGAAGAGGCGGCCATTCTAGCGAGATAATGAAAAGTGTCAAACACTTTATTAAATTATTTCGTCTTACTGATTTGACCTACTGATTGGCTGCTGGTTGGGCTTGAACCCTTACTGGCTGTGCCGTATCAGTGAGGTCGCATTATAGAGATCGCCGTCACGTTGGCAAGCGTTATTTTATAAAAATTGCAAAAATAGCGCTTAATCACCAAATTACTGCTCAAAGCCTTATTTATTCAATTTTACTAAGATCAAGTAAACACGTTACCCACAGAGTTATGCACATTAGCTGTAATTTTTATCTTTTCAAACGTAGAAAAAGCGCCTTCAGACGCTTTTTCCGTTTCACTCATTTCTTTTTTACACTATATAGAAGATTAAATACCTGCATCATCTCCTTAGTTATTCTCTTCATGAAGACCACACTCTCTTTTTAAGCCGAAGAAACGCGTTTCTTCTTCATTCATTCCCGGTTCCCATTTACGAGTGGTATGAGTGTCACCAACTGAAAGGTAACCTTGCTCCCACAATGAATGATACGGCAGGTGATTTTCTTGCAGATAATAATGTACATCTTTATTTGTCCAATCAATCACAGGTAGGAATTTAAACACACCATTTTGAATCGCTAAAATAGGTAATGTCGCCCGCGATTGTGATTGCTCTCGGCGTAGGCCAGAAAACCAAGTACCAATATCTAGTTCATCTAACGCTCTTCGCATCGGTTCTACTTTATTAAGGTGATTGTATTGTTCAATGCCAGTAACGCCTTGTTCCCAAAGTTTACCGTAACGTGCCTCCTGCCATGATGGACTTATCGTAGCGCTGAAGATATGCAGATTAAGATTTAGGTGCTCCGTGAGCTGGTCAATAAATTGATATGTTTCAGGAAACAAATAGCCAGTATCCGTCAATACCACTGGTATATCGCTTTTTACGCTAGAAACCAGATGCAGCATCAATGCGGCTTGAATGCCAAAGCTAGAAGAAAGCGCATGGGTTCCTTCTAGATTCTCAATCGCCCACATCACTCGCTGCTGCGCTGTTAACGTTTCGAGATAAGCATTTAATGGGGCAAGGTGTAACGTTTGCTCTACTTTAGTTAGCGCCAATAACTCGGACAATTTAGGAACTACTGGTACTTCAAGCATAGAAATCTCTCTTAGAGATGATCACCTCTTCTATAATGCCGGTGCGAATGGTGAAATCGCCAAAACCCTCATTGGATTGACGCTCTAGCGCCCAGCGGCCGACTAGATGGTCAATTTCTTCTAGGATCTGTTTATCGGTAATGTTTTCTTTATACATTTTAGGCACACGAGTGCCCGCTCTATTGCCGCCAAGATGTAGGTTGTAGCGACCGGGAGCTTTACCAACTAAACCAATTTCAGCCAACATGGCTCGGCCACATCCGTTCGGACAACCTGTGACACGTAAGATAATGTTTTCTTCTTTAGGTAACGCATGTTTTTGTAGGATCGTCTCTACATCCGTTACAAATTGAGGGAGGAAACGTTCCGCTTCAGCCATAGCTAATGGGCACGTAGGGAAAGAGACGCACGCCATCGAATTTTTACGTTGCTCACTCACATTGTCATTGATCAAACCATGCTGACGCGCAATCTGCTCAATCGTAGCTTTTTGTACAGCAGGTACTCCCGCTACGATGAGGTTTTGATTGGCCGTCATACGAAAATCACCTTGGTGGATTTTAGCAATTTCTGCCACACCACGCTTTAGCGGTTTATCAGGGAAATCGAGTAAACGACCATTTTCGATGAAAAGTGTTAAATGATGCTTACCATCGATACCTTCAATCCACCCAATCCGATCACCACGTTCTGTAAGCTCGTAAGGACGGCTGACCGCAAACTCAATACCAGCACGCTTTTCAACTTCGGCTTTGAACACATCGACGCCCACTCTGTCGAGTGTGTATTTAGTTTTTGCATTTTTACGATTAGACCGGTTTCCCCAATCACGCTGAGTCGTAACCACAGCGGCGGCGACTTCTAAGGTTTTATCCAAAGGAATAAATCCGAAATCATCAGCACGACGCGGGTAAGTAGAAGTATCACCGTGCGTCATGGCTAGGCCGCCACCCACCAGCACATTAAAACCAACTAACCGACCTTGTTCGGCAATCGCAACAAAGTTTAAATCGTTGGCATGTACATCCACATCGTTTTGGGGCGGAATAACCACTGTCGTTTTGAACTTACGCGGTAAGTAGTTATTACCTAAAATCGGCTCTTCATCTGTAGTTTCTAGTTTTTCACCATCCAACCAAATTTCGGCATAAGCGCGCGTTTTAGGTAACAGATGCTCCGAAATCTTCTTCGCCCATTCGTAAGCTTCCTGATGCAGTTCAGACTCCACAGGATTGGACGTACACAGTACGTTACGGTTCACATCACCCGCTGTGGCAATCGAATCAATACCAATGCTGTTTAACGTTTGATGCATCAATTTAATGTTAGGCTTCAATACCCCGTGAAACTGAAAGGTTTGGCGAGTGGTTAAACGAATGCTGCCATATAGGCTGTGCTCAGTTGCAAATTTATCTATCGCTAGCCATTGTTTCGGTGTGATGATCCCGCCAGGCATGCGCGCACGTAACATCACATTGTGCAGAGGTTCTAACTTTTGTTTTGCACGTTCGTTACGAATATCGCGATCGTCTTGTTGATACATGCCATGAAAGCGAATCAACTGAAAGTTGTCAGCACTAAAGCCACCTGTGATGTGATCTTGCAGATCTTGCTCGATCGTCCCACGTAAAAAGTGACTTTCACGTTTCAAGCGCTCGTTATCTGACAATGGGCCTAGCTCTTGTCCTAATACTTCTTGATGATTAGATTGTTGTTTGGTGCTCATTAGTACACATCCCTTTGATAACGTTTTGCTTTGCGCAGATCGTTGATATATGTCTCTGCCTGTTCACGTGATAACCCACCTTGCTGCTGTGCAATAACAATTAGTGCATCATGCACATCTTTCGCCATGTGCGTTGCATCACCACAGACATAAAGATACGCACCGTTTTGAATCCATTGCCAGACCAGTTCGGATTGTTCAAGTAATCGATGCTGAACGTAGACTTTCTCATGTTGATCACGGCTAAACGCCACATCTAGACGACTCAGCACACCGGATTTCAGATATTTTTGCCACTCAACTTGATAGAGAAAATCTTGAGTAAATGTACGATCACCAAAAAACAGCCAGTTTTTTCCTTTTGCTTCACGGTTATCACGCTCTTGAATAAAGCTACGAAATGGCGCAATTCCGGTGCCAGGACCAATCATGATAATAGGCACGTTATCATCTTGCGGTAGTTTGAAATTATTATTGTGTTCAATGAAAACCTTTACCTTGTCGCCCTCTTCTAAGCGCTGGCCAAGGTAACTGGACGCTCCCCCAAAACGGTGCTCATCTTGGTGTATATACTGAACAATGCTGACGGTAAGATGCACTTCATCTTCAACTTCGCTTTGACTTGATGCGATAGAATAAAGACGCGGCGTTAAACGACGTAATAAAGAGAGTAGCGCTTGGGCCGTCAGTTTAGTTTGCTTCTCTCGCAGTACATCAATCACTTGATGATGGCTCGCATACAATCTGAGCTTCTCTTTATCCTCCACCAGCTCAAGCAGTTTCGTACAACCAGATAACTCAGCAAACTTGGTCACCATCTGAGGATTTGCAGCCGTAATTTCATATTTATGCATTAAAGCACTATGGATGGATAAACTTTCGCCATCGACGTCAACACTTTCGACACCCGATAGCCCAGTCGCAGATAACACGGCATTGACTAACTCTGTATCGTTTTCATACCATACTCCAAGCGCATCCCCAGACTGATACGTTATACCTGACTCACCCAAGTCAATTTCAATGTGGCGCACCTCTTTTCCTGAATCTCGCCCAGTAATTTTTTGACTCGTCAGTAAAGTCGCACTGTAAGGATTTTGCTTACTGTATTGAGATAGATGACTCGTGGTTTGACTCACGGGTAATTGCACAACTTGCGTAGACGTACTTGCAAAAGCTTCTTTTACCACTGCTAATGCTTTGGCTTTCCACTCGGCGGCTTGATGTTCGTAATCAACGTCGCAATCCACTCGCTCAATAAAACGTTTGGCACCAAGCTGCTCTAAAAATGCATCAAAATCTTTACCCGTTTGGCAGAAAAATTCATAACTGGAGTCACCTAAGCCAATCACACCATATTGCAAGTGAGGTAATTTCGGCGCTTTCTTGGATTGTAAAAATTCATGCAGCGCTAATGCATTGTCAGGGGCTTCGCCCTCGCCATTGGTCGATGCAACAAAAATAACATGCGTTTCTTTCGCAAGATCTTTGCCCTTGTAATCACTCGCATCGAATAATTGAACCGCGATACCGGCAGCCTGAGCTTCTCTTTCCAATCCTTCAGCAAGGCCTTTTGCATTGCCTGTTTGAGAAGCGAAAATAATGGTTAATTGAGTCGCAGGCTCCATTGATACTAAAGTGGCTGCTTGTGAGCTGGAAGTAGAAATACTTGATGCTTGAGACTGACTGAGGCCCCAAAAATATCCGCTAACCCAAGCAAGCTGCTGCGGGGAAAGTTCTGAAATAGTACGCTGCAATCCGTTCAGTTGCGCGTCATTGAGTGGGCTAGCTAAACTGGCTAGCTCTTGGGGTATGGTATTTCCTGAAGACATGGTCACGACTTCCCTATTCATTGCGTGACAATAGATTAACCACTCTCTTTAATAACAAGAAAGAATAGATAAGTATGTTTTATAACTTTTTGGAAGTAGGCATTACGCTTAATTCTCTCATTTAGACTCGACTCGAACTTGCTTAAAACCCACCTCCATAGCCGATTTAGAGGCAAGATCCAGATCGGTATACTGGCATTCGTCACCCTGAGAATCGGTTAATAGCACGAACCCACCACGGCAATGCCGAAACTCGACTATCCAATGCCCTTCTTGGAAAGAAGGTTCAATAATGGCTTCGATAAGCTTGTTCTCACGATACAAGTCCCTTAACTCGGTAATCGTCATCACCACACCATTTTCACATTATTCACTCGTGAATTAAGCATGGTACATTTTGCTTATTCTGCTAAGAAATTGCGCAATAATATAATTGTCAGTTATAAAAAACGCCACCTTGTAGAGGTAGCGTTTTATGGAAAATGCATTTAGCGCGTAAGTATCGAATCGATACTTAAAATTGAAATTCAGCCCCCAAGAACCAACCATCAACAAAGACAAATGAGTTTTTCGTTTTTGGGTCAAGTTCGGTGAATTCAAGATCAATCACACGATAGCCGCCACGCAATGCGACATTGCCAGCACGAATAGGTATGGAATACTGCAAACCCGCTAGTACATCTGCGCTTTTAATTCCGCCACTATCACCAAAATCAAACTGCCCAATCACATCAACTTGGGTATTGGGAATTTTAATTGTGGCATAGGCATACCAGTTAAAAGTCGTCTTATCAAAACTGTACTTCAAGCTATCTGGTGCTTGATACTGAGAACCACTATATTGAGTGAATGTAACACCCGCATCGAACGACATTAACTGTCGCTCTAACAGATTGTAATACAAGGTATAGTCGTACTTATCAAAGGATGCATAATCCGCCTCAAGCGTTGTATAACGAATACTCGCATTGGGCAAATAAGGTAGCTGATGCTCAAAAGCAACGTGGATTGAAGGTGTCTTCACATCATCACGACGAGTATTGTCGATTTTAGTGCTGCCCCACCACATGTCAGCACCAACTTCTCCACGATAAAATGATTCTGCTTGAACCGATGCGGTTGACATCATCATTGCCACACTGACCAACGCTAACCAAATTGGTTTATTCATCCCTAATTGCTCCCTATTTATTCGCTACTAATGCATGTTCTTAATTGAACGCGATAGTAGCATATTCCTGAAGTGAGTTAACGTTTCGTTGACTGCCACATTAGCGAGGGGTGTACACCACATGACGGAAGAACCAGACCCCCAAAACAATCACAATGATCCAAGGTAGTAGCTTAAACATCACTCCAATCATGCCTAGTAATGCTAATACTATAAAGCCCATGACCGTCGCAATAAACACAGTCGCCAAAGTGATGCCTGTCGCCAATAAAGTTGCAATAAAAACCAATAAGAAAATAAGTTCCAACATGATGTTTTCCTCCGTTTCTCTTACCACTAGCAGATATCGAGCCAACTTGTCATTACCACCTCTGATTTCAAGTCAAGACTAAAAAAATCACAGTTTCTTGGCCAATCAAGCACTTGAAAAGCAATATTTATTTCAATAAAAAAAGCCAAATAACACCGAGTCATTTAGCCTTTCTATTGTTGGTAAAAATCACCACTTAAGTTGGTAATTTTTACACATTCAACTCTTTCGGAATTTTTGCTAATGCCGCTTGCACGACTTCAATTCCCGCACCGGGCTTATGCGCATTCTCACTGATATAACGTCGCCATTGACGAGCACCTGGCATATTTTGGAACATACCTAACATATGGCGGGTTATATGGCCAAGGTAAGACCCCTGAGCTAATTGACGTTCAATATAAGGAAACATCTCTTCAATAATTTGAGAACGTTTTTTAATCGGCGTATCCATGCCAAAAATGGTCTGATCCACTTCCGCCAACAAATAAGGGCTTTGATAAGCTTCCCGGCCAATCATTACGCCATCAAGATGCTGTAAATGCTCACTGACTTCAGCTAAGGTTTTGACACCGCCATTCACAGCAATGACTAAATGTGGGAAATCTTTTTTCAGCTGATATGCCCGTGAGTAATCTAACGGCGGTATTTCACGGTTCTCTTTTGGGCTCAAACCACTAAGCCACGCCTTACGCGCATGAATAGTAAACTGTTCACAGCCCCCTTTCTCTGATACCAATGAAATAAAATCAGTCAAAAATTCATAAGAATCCATGTCATCAATACCAATGCGCGTCTTCACGGTTACCGGAATATCAACTACTGATTTCATCGCTGCAACGCAATCCGCCACCAGTTGCGGCTCTGCCATTAAACAAGCACCAAAACGACCATTCTGGACGCGATCGGACGGACAACCCACATTGAGGTTGATTTCATCGTACCCGTACTGCTGGGCAAGTTTGGCACAATGAGCAAGGTCTTGAGGATTCGAACCACCCAATTGCAACGCTACTGGGTGTTCCTCCTCGTTGTAAGCCAAGAAGTCCCCTTTACCATGAATGATCGCGCCTGTCGTGACCATCTCGGTATACAGTAACGTTTGCGAGGACAGCAAGCGATGAAAGTATCGGCAGTGGCGATCTGTCCAATCGAGCATGGGTGCAACGGAAAACCTTTGCATTGCGAAATCATTAGAAACATCAGGTTTAGACACTGATTTACCTCAATTTACAGATAATATTTTTACCGTCAATTTCCTAGAATTTCCGCAAATTTCGACCTATAGTACCCCTATAAGTACCCCTCAAAGAGTAGGACGAATGGCTTCATATAGTATCGAAACTCGCAAATTAAAAAGCGGTGAATCACGATTTAAAACGACGGTAATCGTTAAAAAGAATTCGAAGATTATACATCGCGAGTCAAAAACATTCAGAAAAAAAGAACACGCTAGAACTTTCGGCAAAAAACGGGTTTTGGATCTTGAAGTTGGAGGGGTACTAAAAAACCCTTCAGTCCCCCTAGGGGAACTGCTCGATATGTATATGGCAGACCGAGATTTATGGAACAACACTGGTAGAACGAAACGCTACGTTTTACAGCTATTGAGAGACTGCGATATTGCAAATATTGATTCAAATTCTCTGCGTACCAGTGAGTTGATCGAGCATTGCAAAAACAGACGTGATGCCGGAACTAAACCAGTTACGATTTATCACGATATTGCTTATCTACGTTCAGTGATGAAAAAGGCAAAGCCTGTTTTTAACATTCAAGCCAATTTTTCCGTGTTCGATGAAGCCGTCCCTGTACTTTCTGATATGCAATTGATAGGCAAAAGTGAAAAACGAACCCGACGACCGACCAACGATGAACTTGCAAAACTTAAAGAAGGACTAAAAAAACGTGAGGAATTTCGCTCAAATGGCACAACTAGGATCCCATTCACCGACATTCTAGAATTTAGCATTCTCACTTGTATGCGGATTGGTGAAGTGTGTGCAATACGCTGGGAAGATTTAGACCAAGAACATAAAACCGTTTTGGTTCGGGATCGCAAAGACCCAAGAAAAAAAGCAGGCAATCACATGATAGTTCCATTGCTTGGGGATTCTTTTGATATAGCGATAAAGCAAACTAAAACCAGTGACCGCATCTTCCCTTATAACTCGAAAAGCGTATCCGCAGGATTTCAGCGAGTTCGTAATGAGTTGGGAATTGAAGACTTACGCTATCACGATTTGAGACGAGAAGGAGCGAGTCGGCTGTTTGAAAAGGGATACTCAATTGAGGAAGTAGCTCAAGTGACAGGGCACAGGAACTTGAATATTTTGTGGCAGGTTTATACTCAATTATACCCTCACAAATTACATCAGAAATAATATAGAAGTCGAGAGTCTGAAGCCTACAGCTTGCGATTCCTTTGAATTAACTCTAGGATGCGTGTCTTCGTGACTTAGCCCAATACCAACTTTAAGAATTAGTGTTATACATTAGATATGGAATATAAATTACTAGCTAAGCTATTCAATAGCTCAGAATTGAAGAGAATTGCTGCTGGAGACTTGCGTACTTTCGACAGCATAAGAGCAGTATTCTCTGAATTTCATACACAAGTTACGGTTTCTGAGTTTTATGATGAAGCATATAAGCTCCTATTAAAAAACTACCGTAATGAGTATGTTGTAAAGAACGAAATTGCTAATAAAATACTACTTGGCACTCATTCGATGAATACAACTGCAATGATGAGCGAAGTCAGAACAGGGAAGAACATTGCTGATTGTGTTGTATTAAATGGACATTCTACCTGTTACGAAATCAAGACCGAGATGGATTCTTTAACTCGTTTGAGCAACCAGTTAGATTCTTATCTGATGGCTTATGATAAAACTTATGTTGTTACTCATAAAAATCACTTAAAACACATCCTCTCAATTCATACTAAATCACCAACTTTTGGTATTTTAGAGCTCACCAAGAGAAACAACTTTAAAACAATTATCGAAGCTCCAATTAGTAATGAGTTTGACTTTGATATAACGTTCGACACCTTACGCAAACCTGAATACACATTTATCGCAGAACAAGTTCTAGGCTCACTACCTGACATGCCAAATACAAAGCTATACGATTATTGCAAAGAAGCATATAAATCTCTGCCATCTGACGAAGCAAACAAGTTATTCAAGAAAAGCCTAAAACTGTTTCGTGCCAATGATCACAAATTCATCAATTCACTCCCTAAACCACTAAAAAACATAGGGATTAGCTACCAATTTAGCAGACAAGAAAAAAACAAACTCGTATGCTCATTGATGAATAACTCAAACTTATCATCAGGTGAATACAATGTACTATCCTTATTTGAGGGGCAAACGTCATGAACTTTCAGCTCTTCGTCGAACTGCGAAAATCTTAGACCCAAATAAAGTACGCCCAATAATTGAGCCAGTGAAATCTAGCACTGTAATATTGGAACGAACTATTTCGGAACTGAACTCCAACAATCAAATACCGATTGTGATCGTAAATCCTCTAGAAGGTCAATTAGTAGGCAGTCCAGCAGTATTAAACTTACTTCAAAGTAACAACCTCAACGTCCTTCCATGTATAGCGTTTAGTCATCAAAATTTATCGTCAGCAATTCAACTAGCTACGCAGTTTTGCAATAATAATGTAGCTTTTGCAACTTACTTTAGAGATGAACCTGTCGCCAATGTTACAGCCATAACTTCAAGAGCTCTGGTTAATTCAGTGTTCGTAACACAAAATACAACGAACCAATTTTTAACCAGTATTCCTCGACTAGTAAAAATTCAAGATTGTTTTGAGGCTAAAGAAAGAAATGCCGACTACCCTCCTCATCCATACAACTACTCTGATGCCCACTTAACCTACTTAAGCATGCCCAATGCTGTTGGTTTTGGTGATTACCAAATTGTTGGTGAACCGTACTCTGACAATGGAGGCCCAGCTCGTGCAGTCGCACTCCATATTAATTATATAAACTCGTCATTTAATAATCACATGTTTATCAAACATTGCGTTTCTACACTAGATTCAGGAACGACATCTAATACAGCAAATAAATTCTTACAAGCTCTTAATGAGTTAATAAATTTTGCAAACCAAACTCCAGATGTAGACCAAACAACCGTAGGTTTCTCTGGGTTGCGTACTTACCATACGAATAACCACTACCCCAATTTAGGCCCTGCCAAAGAATGCTCAATAATGCATCACATTGAAAGCATTGGTAAATATATCTAAAAATAAAGCCCTCTTTAAAAGGGGGCTTTATTCTCTAAACGCTGTATACGCTCATCCATCTTTTCTATCATTAAGCGCAGCCACTTCACATCCGTTTTAAGCGCAATGCCAACGCCAATTCCGCTCGACAATGCGCTCACCGCAGCCACAATCAAGGCCTGATACTCAGCCATCACTTGAACTCGTTTCGGATCATTTCCCATAAGCCTAAAATGACCGGAATGGTTGTCCCGATAAGGCCACCGTATTGCACGCCCTCGGCCGTGACACTGGCAGTTAACAGCTCTGGATGCCCTGCCGCTAAGGCAACGCCCGCCCCGACTAAGGCCAAACCTTTTTGGGTTGATGGTTGGTCTAAATCAATACCCAACTTTTTCTTGAATAGTTCTTTCATAGCAATTTCCATACTTTCAGATATTTAATTGCATAGGCGGCGAGTATTGCGCCCAGCACCGTTAAAACAATTCGCTTAGTGTCATCTTTATTCATGCCATACGAACCCCTTCTTGTGCTTGTTCAAGCGAGTAAAAGCGCCCGACTTCCATCACTGACATGGCGTGTATCATCTTGGCTAGAGTGGAATCGCTTTGCAGATTAATCGGCTCGTGTGGACTCACACCTAATTGACTCGCAACGAACTGGGCATAGTGATCCGATTCGTTTTCGTGGCTTGGTGCAAACTTATGAATGAGCTCGTTAATGGTTTCAAGGCCATAGCGTTTCTGGTAAGTATCACGTAGTAGAATCGCTCCTGCACGAAAACCATATTCAGGCGCTCGAAAGGTTTCAAAGCGCTTGTCTACCGAAGGCGTGACTTTCCCAATCCAGTTGTTATTGACATTACTTTCAATGTTCAAGGGGTTATTCGCAAGCACGCCGCGCGGCTCTGTTGTCACGATTGGTTTTTTCATCAAATACACCACCGTTAGTAGCAAGACGACAAACAAAGAGAGTTTCATTGAGAAGCACTCAATTATTTGATTTGAGTCGGTACAAAATCCACGAGCTCAACCTCCATTTGAAGATTGATTGCACTCTCTACACTGTTTTTGGTCTGCGCATAGATAATGGGATAGAGCCAAGTACGCCGACCTTGTGCAAATGACGTCGGGACGAGGATGTCAAAAGGAAACAGGAAGTAAGCCGTTTGCTTTCCGGTTTGCTCGGTGAAATGAAAGGGGGCGATCACCTGATTCGTTCCCATAGGGCTAACAAATTTTTGCCAAATCGTGCCGAAAGTATCGTTTTCAACAAACACATTTAAATCCAACCGCGCATCGGGGACAGCGCCAGTGGTAGAAACAAAATCGCCACCGAACGCATCCAACGAACCTCTAACGGTGCCTTTAATCCTTGCGTACTCAAAACCACTTGCCAAAATTTCATCCGCTAAATCCGGCTTATCTTGGTTATTCGCCGTTTCAAACTGGATGATTTTTTGATTATTGAGCTCTCGCTCTGGAATAAGAATTGCCGTCAAGTCACTGCGTAGCTTGCCGTTCAACGCTAAATCTGTGTGTAATGATTTGCCCCACGGAGTCCAATCAGAACATTTTTCAAACCATTGCTGAGCCGTGGTAATGCTTTGCGTTAGGTCGGCGTAAAAATTCCATGAAAGCTTACCGATTGGCTTTTGTGACTGACTGCCATTACCTAAGATTGCCGCCAAGGCTTCAATCTTGTTGCGGTTACTTCCTGTTGGTAAATTAACGCTCATACTTTAAATCTCCAAAATCTGAATTGAGTCGGCCACGTCTCCGGTAAACTCAATTTCGGCCTGAGTGGATAACTCGATTTTTTCACCCGCGACGAGTGGATAAATGCCCGCAATTAAAACCGGATGGGTATTCCCTGACGCCGCTTTAACATGCACCTTTCGGCGGCGACTGTTTGCGGCCAAAACAAAGGGCATAACGCCAGAATGGGCATTCAGTTCATTACTAATGCGGGTCGTGACTTCTTGCCCTGAAACCAGTTCTACGGCGGGCATCTGCTCAATATGGATCGACTGACCAGAAGCGAGTGTAATATTAGGAAGCTCTCCAATATTCACGGTTTGGCTTGGCGCAATTTCTACTTTTGGCAAACTGTCTAAGCTCACCGACTGCCCCGCTGCAATTTCTAACGCGGGCATTTGCGCAATACTGAGAGCTTGACCCTCGGCAAGTTCTACCGCAGGCATCTGACCAATATTAACGCTTTGACCTGCTGCTAATTCCACGGCAGGCATGTCACTCACCACAATGCTTTGGCCGCTGATATTGGCGGGCGGGACAAAATCCCCAAAACCAAATTCTAGTGTGATGTTTTGGTCAATATCTGAGTACACCAACACTCGCCCGATTTGCTGCGTACTTTTAACGACCGCCTCCTTTTTCAGGGTGACGCGATCGCCTAATGCACTTTCAAGCGTGATGCTTTGCAACGCCGTTTCCAAATAAATCCAGTTACCCGCCACAATGACAGGCATAGGCTGATGTGCTTTTAAAGAAAGATTCATCGTTTCATCGCCATAATTGCTACCGCCCCTAAAACAACCGCAATGATCACCATTAAGATGATTTGTTGCTGCTTGTTCTCACTTGCGCCGTTATCTTGCTTGAACTTGGCTAAGTCCATCATTGCGCTCAAACTCTGCGTATTTTGCGCGGCCTGATTACCAGCGAGACCTGCAAGCATCTGTAGGTTTTCGCTATTGCTGGAAGACATGTCTTCCAATGCGTTTTCGGCAAAGTCGAGAGAGCCTTGGTTCACTTCGCTAGCAAAATCGAGAGAGTCTTTATTGACGCCTCCCGCATACTTGAGCGCATCGTTAAACATTCGCCCCGTTTGCTCGACTAATTCACCCCCTAAATCAAGCGCCTTATTCACCGAACCATAATCGGTTGCCGTCACGTTCAGCGTTGAATTATTAATGCCACTAATCGCCGTTCCGAGGTTATCGCCAGAAATGGCATTTTGGCCGCTAACGTTGGTGGTTTGTGTTTGGTTGCTTGAACTGCTTTTTCCGCCCATGCGTTACACTCTCATGGTTAACTCTGTGATATTGGTGGCGACTTGCTCTGTCGTATTCAGTTTGCGAACTAAGCGAGCGAGCCCTGCAAAATAGGTCTGTGCTGAAATGGTTTTTAGCCCTGCGTTTTTTACATATTGAGAAAGCTCGTGAATGGCGGGAACAACACCATGCCCAGCCACACCCCACAAAAAATAGGTTTCTCCGATCACTTCACCCGCCACCACAATTTGGTAGTTTTCCGCACTTAGCTCATAAAGACTAACGCGCCCTGTTTTGACTTCGGCTTTCAGCTCCTCAAAGTCTTGTGGACAGGCTCGAAACGCGACCTTTAATTGTTCCAGTGCTTCAGGGGTATTGGTGACACATCGAATCATTTCTTTTTCAACATCAAATACGCAATGACCACAATCACGACCGCAATCAACCACGGGCTCACCCCTTTAGGGCTTCCCATGTTGATAGCGCCTATACTTTGCCCACTGTTGGTGGTATTTGTTGCTGTCGATGGGCCAGCACTTCCCCCCGTTAAACCGCCGCCTCCGGTCAAGCTTGTTAAGCTTCCTAGCATCTTAAAATTTCCCCTTGATTAGCACGTAGCCTACGACCATGAGCAAAAGCATCATGATCAGCTTGCTCGAACCTTCTGAGAGCTGAAACCCAACCACGCCGCCACCGACAAACATTAAAGGCAATAAGAACGGCATCATTTGCCCCCTTTAGCCAACATGAACACCAACAGCAAAAGCACTAGAACACCCACGCCCACAATCAAGTAATTAGTATTCAAACCTTGTGCTTGAGTGTGGATAGGTTGGCCGTCTGCCGTCTGCCCCTGCACTTGGCTCTTTCGGGCTTCGTCAGGGTCACTCGCTTGCTTTTTTGCCAAGTCATTTTGAACAGTGCCATTAATCCAAGAACCACCCGCGCTAGAGGCTGCATCGAGTAATTCGCCGCCAGCCTCACTCAAGGAATCTAACCAGCTCATGGTTCCCCCTTATGCGGTGGTTTGCGTTGGAATCGCTACTTGTTCGATCGCTTCAATAATCACTGGCACACTGCCCGCCGCGCTCTTTTCAAGCTCAAATTGCAATGCACGAACGGCTTGCGTTTTGAGTTTGCTTTCAGAGCCGAAACCCGTTCGGACAAAATCCAGAGAAAACCAGCCATCGTTTTGCTCAAGACCCGCGACAGATAGATCAAATGAGTTGTCGGCTTTGTTGACGTTCATTTCTTCACGATCGTCACGTAGAACACGAACGCGAGTGATGGAATCATCTTTAAAGTGAATACGCTTGAGGCTCAAGAATGGCGAACGTTCAGACCAATCAAACGGCGTGCGACCTGCCGCACTGGCAAACCACGTCAAAGAATACAAACGAGGCATAAATAAGCGCTGTGTTTGTGCTTCCGTGATATGAGCGCGAGCGCGAATACTGGGAGCGGGCTCACCGGATTTTGCTTTTAGCTGAATATAAACAAACCATATTTCACCGGGCAAAGTCACCAGTTCACCTTGACGAACGCCTAGTTTGGTTCGCATACCCAAATCAGAAAATGAAATGATGTAACGGCCTTGCTCAACATAGCTAGAACGGTGCTCTTGTAAGTCCACCATGTCTTGACCAGACAGAGACACGATCTCCTTACCGTTATAGGTAATACGAACGCGCTCAATATCCGCAGGGTCAGTAATGTTCGTCACCAACTCAAGGTTTTGATAAGTAGGGCCAGAAACCAGCCGTAACGTTGACTGATTTCCCCAAGCGACACCTTCGACCGGATCAAGCTCTTTAGGACGTGGGTTAAATAGCGTTTGTAGTGCTTCCATTACCGTTCCCCTTAGAACCAGCCAGATTTGCCGTTGATGGTTTCTTTCAGCGTTTTCATGGCGCTGATGTTGTTAATGGCTGCGATAAGCAAAATCGTCACTACCGCCGTCACTAACATGGTTTTATGCTGTGCTTTCATAAATGTTTCCAGTTTCACCCGTGTTAAGAACAGGGCTATTAGAAACAAGAAAATAAGAGTGGGTAAATGAGAGGTAACCTATAGGTTAAACGGCTAACCTATAGGTTGATTTGAGCGTTGAATCACACTCGTTTAGCGATAGTTCATAGCTAACGGCTTGCCCGTTTGACAGTTGAAAGCGCGAGTTTCTACATTGCCGATACCATCACGCACCATCATATATTCAGCAATCGGTTTACCGATTTTCTGTTTGTTTACCTTAGCAGAGACCAACGAAGCGATCGCGTGAGTATCTAACCCTTTTTTCTTGGCTATCCATTCGGCATCCGACATGGAGTTAACGGCTCCAATCCACCATGTCGATGATTGCTCGGTGACCGTTTTCGGTACTTCTTGCCCGCGTTGGAACACAGTATGAATGACCAAACCGTATTGGCGACCACCGCGCAGTAGCTCCCCAGCCTTGCCTTTGAGCTTACCGGATGTTTCAACACAGCTTGCTAACTCTTCGATAACCGTGTGCAACTTAGGCGCGTGACCATTTCCCATAGACCACACGACCGAACTGAAAAACTCCAACTCTTCAGCAACCGCGCCCCCTTCCGGAATGTACGCCAGTTTAAAAGACTGGCCACGGCGACGAGCCATCAACAACGCTTTGACAAAAGCAGAGCGAGAGCTCGTCCCGTGACACATCTGCCCCTGAAACTTTGAGCCTGCATAGTTTCGATATGGGTCAAAAAAAACAGCTTGAGAGGCTTTTTGCACCAGTCCTAAATGTTTAACGGCAGAGGTTTTGCCTCCCCCCGTACCCGCCACATAAATCACATGCTCTGCATCATGGGATGCATTAGAGTTAACCGGATTAGGCAGCTTTAGCGGTGGCTTTTGCTTTTTCGGCATCTCGCTTCTCCTGCTCCGCTTTATAAACTTTTAGCTCAGTGATATGACGCTTAGATGTGTACACCAGTGCTAAAACGGCGAGCAATAAAGTAGCCTCTTCCACGTAATCACCAAACCAGCCTAATAGCTCACCGCCATGCTTACTCAAAACAGGAATAGCCGCTTTGATAACTTCATTTTTGCCTTTTTCATCAAAAGCAAAATCAATCCCTGAAATGATAGAGGTCGCTTGTTCGGCAATGGTAAAAACGACCGATAAAAGCCCTTCAAAAGCCTCACTGCTCACGGTTTCGGTTGATAGTGCGCTACTTTCGGTTGATTCGATGGGGGCTTCTTCGGTTTCAAGTTGTTTGATCACCACATCAAAATCGCCCCAATCATCACCGAGGCTCGTCACTTCTAGTTCATTATCCGGTTGTTGCATCGGTTGACTCCTCTGGTTGTGGTTTTGGTAGTAAAAGACGCACCGCCCACAGACAGGCAAGTACCACCCCCAACACCATCAATACACGCTTAACCGTGACAAAAGGCCGGATTTCCACTAGCGGCTTGTCGGTTGGAGTTTCGGTTTCGATAACGCTTTCAACCTTGTCAGCGCTGGACTCTTCCACCCGCAAAGGCTCAACAGTTTCAACCGAATCGCTAACGGTTAGCTCGGTTACGTCCAACGCTTCAACCAAGACAGGCAATGTACTGGCCTCGCGTTCAAGTAATGCGCTTTCATCGGTTGCCATGTGCTTATCGACATACTCATCCACGCTTTTGCTCATTGAGCTATTACCGCATTTAGGACAACGATAATATTTAAGCCCAAGGTTACGCCCGTTTTTAGGTGGTTCGCCCTCAGCAATGAGCTTTCCCTCACCGACTTGGTGAACGGTAGAAAGCGAAACACAAACAGGGCAATGCACAACACCACGCACTGGATTTTCGTATTTACTCATTCTTACCCCCAACCTCAGTGAAATCACCATCCGAAATATTTTCTAGTTGGTTCAAGTTAGAAACGACATGAGCGCGATATTTTCTACGCGCTACATCATTGAGCTTTGCGAGTTGTTCAAGCTGTTCAAAAAAGTTGGTTGGTAGCCCTAACGATTCCAATGACAGATTTCCTGTCATGAGCATTTTGGTGGCTTTGCCAATTAAATCTTTCATTTCCATTGACTTAAATCGCCCAATTTCACGTTCCATATTCGTTGTGAGTTGGTCGGCGGCATCTAAGGCTTTTAAATCGCGTTGGCATTCTTCAATAGAGAGTAATTTCATAGATTCCCCTGTCTCTCGACGTTAGTGAGTGAATAAAAAGCCCCTGTCTCACGACGTTGGCAAATTCTAGGCATCCTCTGGATGCATGGATTGATTCCAAAGCTCTTCCCATTGAGGCGAACCGAAACGGTCAAGCTCAACATTTAAAAAGAAATTCGATACGATTCGTTGTTGGCGGGTCGGCGCAATGTCCTGCGTACAATTATTGCCACTAGACCAAGGCGCAAGCTCCCGCTTGCTTTGAAGAGCCTCCGCGCTGTGCGTTTTTTGGACTAACTTCCACTCAATTTCGTGCGTTAAGATCGTCAAACCGCTACCTTCGAGCCCGATAACAACCGGTACGATTTCACCGTATTTATTTTCTCTTTCTTCTTTGCTCGGTTTAATGGGTCGAAGTGATTGCGCTAAACGGTGACCGCCCATGTAATCAAAATACGCAGAAAAAAAGCCCATATCCGCCGCACGCCGCGCTTTTTCAAATAAGCAGTATTCTTGCTTATCTTGGATACGGCGAAGCTCTCGCCAGACAGTCACGCTTGGCGTTTTCTGAAATTGAAACTGACGGAAACAGAAATTACGCGACCATGCAGTGACATTTTTAACCGTGTCTTGCAGTTTGGCTTTTTTGTTATCCAAATCGGCTAAACCCTCTAGCCCGAACCCGTCTACGTTCTTTGATATGTATTTCGCTAAATAGGCGACCGCACCGCCTTCACTGCCATCCAACACCTTCGCATCAAAACGTGCTTTCATCGCTTTGCGATTAGGCTCCCCCGTATCACGATAGAGCTCTTTACTATCACGTTGGTACTGGTAGGCCTGCAACGCGGCTACGAATCCACCGACTTGTTCTAGCGGCATAAAAAACACACCATGCCAGTGTGGCGTGCCGTCTTGGTGAGGTTCAACAACTCGCATCCCGTAGTAATTGAGTTCATGTCGATGAGCAAACGCCCGAAAACGATTCCATGTTGTGGTTAACCATCCATGAGCATCACTTGGACTACTACCATCCCAACGCTTATTTTCAATCCAATACGCTCCGCGCTGTGTAAGACGATGAAAGCGACTTGGCGCGGTCATCGTGATAAACACGGCGGCGTGCTGATAGGAATCTGCATATTCTTGGCATCCCGCAATGCGTGTCATCAGTTCATGACGACGATTTATAGGGTTAGCTTGTGACGATGCGTGCACCACATCCATGCTCACCACATCGCCTTGCTCTGATTCAATCGCCATCAATTCAAGCCATTCGCGCTGCCTGTCTTGACGAACCTTGAGCCATTCACATGCCGATATTGAGGCATACGGGGAAATATGAGGTGATACCATGCCAGCAGCCCGCCGAGCATTTTCAAAAGCCGCCAGCGTGTGCTTTTCAATCGCACGCCGCCAAACCGATTCATCCAGCAAACGCGCCAAAATAGAAAATGCCTGCGCTTCATCTTTTGCCGATTCAAATTGCGGCATCCAGAGCGCTGCACCCGCATATTCATGGATCTGACTAATAGCATCAAAAACAGACATTCCCGTTTTAGAGGCCAATTCAAAACGAAAACATGCACGCCCGACTAACTCAGTAGCAAGACGAGCACGTTTTAATTCTGTATCTACCCGCCACCAAGGCTCTGGCAATACACCAAGCGCAGAAAACGCCGCCTGACTGCGGGATTGAACGAAATCAATTGCACGCTTAAAACCGTATTTACGAAAACGCACAGCCGCAGCCTTATCGAGATAACAGCGAATATCACTCGGTAGCTTGAATTGATTAGCAATGGTGTGGGCAAATTCAAACACGCGCTCTCGTGGTGAGAGTGCACAGAAATCGGTACGCTGATGTTCAGCAATCATTGAAAACTCAGGCAAAGAGCGCTGATTTTTGACCACATAGGTCGCAAGCTCCTGACGTAAATTTTCAGGAAGCTTGCTTAGTGGGTTTTTGGTCGGTTTACGATAGATTTTCACAACGGTATATCTTCTAGAGTATCGGGCATCGGTTGATGCAGATCAGTTGCCGCTCTGCTTGGTAGTTGGTTCGCTTTAACGGCGAGTTTGTCTAACCAAGCTAATTTCCGGCGCTCTCTTTCAGTGGTTTTACGGCTGTTTGCAACGGCTTTGCGGCAAAGTTCAATCCCACGTAAACCGCAAGCTCGTTGCTCTTCGGTTAATAACAAGGGGTAGGCTTTTAGCATTGCTACACCTCCAAGCTTTCCAGTAATTCAGCGGCTTCGACGAGTTGCTCATAGATGGGATACAAAAACTCGAATTCTGGTGAAGAAGGGCTCAACCAAGACAAACGACCTTTAACTACCGTCAAAAGCTCTTTAGCTTCACTGGAATGAGAGAAATCAACATTGAGGGAGTGAATTGGAGTTGTCATCTAGTGCGCTCCGTGTACTGATTGCCAATCGTTTCTAGCGTCTTCATATCGCTGATCGATATACGCCGCCAAATCTTCGATTTTGATTAAGGTAGGACTACGTTCAGAATCACGTAGCTTGAAAGTAGGCACTGGAAAATCACATGCCTTAGCTTTTTGTTCCGCTGTTTTAGGGGTAATTCCAAAGAACTCTTTGCAGATTTCTTTCAGTTCTACAGTCGGGCTACCAAAGCGTGCTAATAGTGCAAAATTTGTATTCATGAGTCACCTGTGCGATTCTGAACAACTCTAAGAGGTTCAAATGTGGTTCAATTGATTCCGACCCACTATAGAACCACTTTTTAAACATTGCAACACCCATGAACCACTTTTGAACCATTGGTGACTTATATGTCTGAAGTGAACGAAAAAATAACCGAGTTAAAAAGACTCACAAATACAAGTAAAAACACTGACTTAGCTATCGCTCTTGGTATATCTCCGTCAACTATCCAAACATGGAAAAAAAGAGATAAAGTTCCTGATGATATATTTTTAAAGGCTAAGGAAATCGCCAGTGGTGTAGTGACAATCCCCAAGGGATATATTGAGTTGAGTTTTTTTGATATTGAGGTGAGCGCGGGGCATGGAACACTAGTCGAAAAAGAAGAAGAATCTCAGGCTATGGTGTTTAGCGAGAACTTTTTAAGAAATGAGCTAGGTTACAATCCGAATAACATATTTCTGATGCCTGTCCGTGGCGACAGTATGAACCCTACTCTAAAGAATCAAAGCATAGTAATGGTAAATCGGGTTGATGGTTTCTCCACTGATGGCGTTTATGTATTTCGTTACGATGGTCGTTTGATGGTTAAGAGGCTTCAATTCTTACCACATGGAATCAAAGTGGTAAGTGATAATTCTGCTTATGAAGCGTGGGAAATTAGTAAAAAAGACTTAGGAAGTGCCGACTTTAAGATCATCGGTGAAGTGGTTTGGTCAGGACAGCGAATGTAGAGAAATAAAATTGGCAATCAAATATTCTCCCAAAGTAGGGCAAATTTTAATGTGTGATTTTTCTGGTTTTAGAGAACCAGAAATGGTCAAAACTCGTCCCGTTTTAGTGATTGGAACAAGGCCCAATGGGCACAATTTAGTGACAATTGTTGCCTTAAGTAGTACAGAACCAGACAAAAGACAGAGCTACCACTTACCTCTCGACGATAACCACCTGCCAAGGCACAAGTTCTTCAAAGGCAATACTTGGGTGAAGGGGGATATGATATATACACTGAGTTTCGATAGACTTAGTTATGTTTGTCTTGGTAGTGAAAACCACAAAAGAATATACTTCCAAAATCGATTAAGTCGAGAGGTTATGAAAGAAGTATACACCTGCGTGCTGAACGGCATAAATTTAGGTGCTCTGTCACAACATTTGTAATTACTTGTAATCTCTCTGAATTGCTATTTTTTAGAAAATTATAAGGGAGAACCATTGCATTATATGCATTTTGTCCTTATGATCAATGTGTCACAGCTTCTTTGGTTCGCCAAAACGGAGCACTTAGACTATATTCTTGGAATATAGCCAGCCCGCAATCTATAGCGATAACAAGCTACCTGTGGTGCTGCTGAATAGACCCTCGCTTTTAGCGGGGGTTCTGTTTATCTGGCCTATACAGATCCCCTTAAGTACCCCCAACTATAACTAACCATATGTTTATAAATAACAATGAATCCAATCGAGCATAGGGGCTACTGATAGCTTACAAGGGTGAGTCATGATTTAGATATCCCAATTCAGTCAGTTTCAATGGCTAAACTTACAGCCAAAAACAAAGTTTGGCATTGTAATCGCTTCGAGTTTATAGCGCCAACAGTTCTTCTTCTGTATCGTTTTGCATCGATATAAGGTAATTTAAGTACTATTTTCGTTGCAAACAACGATCACATCGCTAACTAACTCCAGAAAATGTTGTAGGCTACAAGGCTATTAATCTGGAAATAGTATATTATTATTAAAGTCCAATGGTTATGGTGATGAATTTGGACCACAAGCTAACGAAACAAATAGAAGAACTATGCGCAGCGAGAGGAGTACGACTAACTTCTCAACGAAAGAGAGTGTTTGAACTGATTTGTTCAAGCAAAAAAGCATCCAGTGCTTATGAATTGCTTGAAGATTTAAAGCAAAGCGAGCCCCAAGCGAAACCACCAACGGTGTATCGTGCTCTGGACTTTTTGTTAGAACAAGGCTTTATTCATAGAGTGGAGTCAACAAATAGCTTTATTTCATGTTGCTCTTGTAATGCTAATAAGCATTTCTCACACCTATTAATTTGTGACAAATGTGGCAATGTTATTGAACTTCAAGATGATAGTCTGATAGCCTTGCTAGCAAGCAACGCTGAGAAACACGGTTTTAACATCGTTAATCACGTTATTGAATCTCATGGTGTTTGCCAAACGTGTTCCTCAAGTCTGAAAGTATAAAAACAGTAGAAGAAGGTTATGCGCGCTGAATTTGTAAACCCGTTTTTAGCTTCTTTAATGAACGTGTTAAAAACGATGGCTTCATTAGAGTTGAAGCCACAGAAACCTCGTGTAAAGAAAGATGAGATTGCCCGTGGTGATGTCTCTGGCTTGATTGGTATGGTTGGTAGTCAAAGCCGTGGTTCCATGTCTATTACTTTTGATGAAAGTCTAGCATTGGAAATCATGCAAAATATGTTAGGTGAACGCCCCAACGGTCTCAATGAAGAAGTGACAGATATGGTCGGCGAAATCACCAACATGGTGACAGGCGGAGCTAAACGCATTCTTGCCGAGAGTGGTTTTGACTTTGATATGGCAACTCCGGTTGTTGTCTCAGGAAAAGGCCACACGATTCGTCATAAATGCGAAGGTGCAATTATTATCATGCCGTTTACCTCTCAGTGGGGTAACGCTTTTATCGAAATCTGTTTCGAGTAAGCTCTTTCATTAAAGAAAAAAAGGTTGATACCGTTAAGTATCAACCTTTTTTATTTGGATAAAACCTTACTCACATCCAAGTAAGGTTTTGACGCATTACGCTTTAAATGTCTTAAACGCGTTAATCAAACCATTGGTTGAGCTGTCGTGTGAACTCACTTGAGCATCGTCGGCTAACTCAGGCAGAATTTGGTTTGCTAACTGCTTACCAAGCTCAACGCCCCATTGATCGAAACTGAAGATATTCCAAATAACACCCTGTACGAAAATTTTATGCTCGTACATCGCAATCAGGTTGCCCAAAGTGCGTGGCGTGATCTGCTTAACTAAGATTGAGTTGGTTGGGCGGTTTCCTTCAAACACTTTAAATGGTGCGATTGCCGCCATTTCTTGTGCTGATTTGCCCGCCGCTTTTAGCTCAGCTTCAACGGTTTGCTGCGTTTTTCCAAACGCTAACGCTTCTGTTTGAGCAAAAAAGTTCGACATCAATTTTTGGTGATGATCACCCGCTGGGTTATGGCTGAGCGCTGGCGCAATAAAATCACACGGGATTAATTTTGTTCCCTGGTGGATCAATTGATAAAAGGCGTGTTGACCATTAGTACCGGGCTCACCCCAAATGATTGGACCCGTTTGGTAAGTTACCGCTTGACAGTTACGATCTACGTATTTACCGTTTGATTCCATATTGCCCTGTTGGAAATAAGCGGCAAAGCGATGTAAGTATTGGTCATAAGGCAGAATCGCTTCTGATTCGGCGCCGTGGAAGTTGTTATACCAAATACCAATCAAGGCTAGGATCACAGGAATATTTTGCTCAAAAGGTGTCGCCACAAAATGTTGATCCATCTCATGCGCGCCGGACAGCAGTTCCACAAAGTTGTCATAGCCTACAGCCAATACAATGGATAGACCAATTGCTGACCATAGTGAGTAGCGTCCACCGACCCAATCCCAAAATTCGAACATGTTGTCTGTATCAATACCAAACTCAGCGACTGATTTCGCATTAGTCGACAGCGCTGCAAAGTGTTTTGCAACATGAGTTTCATCGCCTGCTTCCGCTAAGAACCAATCACGAGCCGTATGTGCATTGGTCATGGTTTCTTGGGTAGTAAACGTCTTTGAAGCCACTAAAAATAGCGTGGTTTCTGGATTGACTTTTTTCAACGTTTCAACGATGTGTGTTCCATCAACGTTAGAAACGAAATGAAGATTAAGATGATTCTTATACGGTGCAAGTGCTTCTGTGACCATGTATGGGCCAAGGTCTGAGCCACCGATGCCAATATTGACAATATCGGTAATCGCTTTACCTGTGTAGCCTTTCCACTCGCCGGAAATTACTCGTTCAGAAAACGCTTTCATCTTCTCAAGTACCGCATTCACGGCTGGCATCACATCTTCACCATCAACAATAACCGGTGTGTTACTGCGGTTGCGTAACGCAGTGTGCAGTACGGCACGGCCTTCAGTTTGGTTGATCGCGCATCCTTGCAGCATAGCGTCGATGGCTGACTTTAGTTCAGTCTCATTCGCCAATGCTTGTAAATGTTGTAAGGTCTCTTCGTTGATCAAATTTTTTGAGTAATCAACAAGAATATCTGAACCAAAACGAGTCGAGAATTTATCGAAACGTTGTGCATCTTGTGCAAAAAGCGATTTAAGGTCCATATCTTGCGCTGATTCAAAATGCGCAGTCAGTGCTTTCCAAGCGTTGGTTTGCGTTGGATTGATATTTTTCAACATGGTATCTATCCCGATGTGACAGTAGGTTTTATTCCTATCATTCCTAAACTCTGTTTCAAAATGATGGAATCCCCGATTGAGCAAAAAAAGAAAATGGTATCGACTGCCTATATTTGGAAGGCAACACGTCGTTATTCGTTTTGTGAGCGCCATTATGACGCAGCTTACCCGCTCTCATATTGAGTTAGGTCAGGTAAACCTAATGGGTGCATACTCTGGCTTTATTGATACGACATCTCAACACGAGAAGTGAGTTTCGTCACTAACTCGTAAGCGATCGTGCCAATGTGAGAGGCCACTTCTTCTGCTGGTAGCTCTTTTCCCCATAAAATAACCTCATCGCCCACCTTATCGCAGGCTTGTGGACCGAGATCGACCGTAAGCATATCCATTGAAACTCGCCCTGCAATCGGCACTTTACGCCCATTGACAACAACCGGAGTTCCATTGGGTGCAGTGCGAGGATAACCATCGCCATAGCCAATTGCGATAACACCAACCTTAGTGTCACGTAAGCTTGTCCAAGTGGCACCGTAGCCGACACTCTCTCCCGCTTTAACATCACGCACTGCGATCAAGTGAGATTTTAATGTCATTACAGGTTGATAGCCCAGCGCTTGCGCCGAGTTATCATCAAAAGGAGAAACGCCATACATAATAATACCTGGTCGAACCCACTCTAACTGGCTGTGCTTCCAAGCTAATAAACCAGCGGAGGCAGCAAGTGATCTTTCACCCTCATGACCTTTTGTCATTGCTAAAAATAGCTCAATTTGCTCAGAAGTCGTTGATTTATCGAGTTCATCGGCACAACCAAAATGACTCATATAACGCAATGGCTTCACTACGTTTTTACACGCTTGCAAACGTTCTAAAAAATCGGGGTATTGTTCTGGGCGCACACCTAAACGATGCATTCCGCTATCGATTTTCAACCAAACATTGACTGGGACATCTAATTGAGCTTGCTCTAAGGCGACTAACTGCTCCTCACAGTGAACAACGGTTTGAATGTTATTGGTCACCAATACAGCAAGATCCATCGGGGAATAAAAACCTTCAAGCAACAAGATAGGTTTTACCACACCGCTCGCTCTCAGTTGCAGCGCTTCTTCAATGCGCGCCACGCCAAATGCATCCGCGCCCAGTGCATGTTTCGCAACATGCCGAAGCCCATGACCATAACCATTTGCTTTGACCACCGCCATAATTTTACTGTTTGGTGCCTGCTGTTTTACTCGCTGTAGGTTGTGCTTTAACGCATCGAGATCGATGCAGGCGGTTGCCGCTTTCATGTAGCTCATCAAATTACTCATCGTCAAATGCAGGGCCTGCATAATTATCAAAACGGGAATACTGCCCTTGAAAGGTCAACCGTACAGAACCAATCGGGCCGTTACGTTGCTTACCTATAATAATCTCTGCGATACCCTTTAACGAACTATCAGGGTGATACACCTCGTCACGATAGATGAACATGATCAAATCGGCATCTTGTTCTATCGAACCGGATTCACGCAAATCGGAGTTGACTGGGCGTTTATCGGCGCGTTGCTCCAACGAACGGTTAAGCTGCGATAAAGCCACCACGGGCACATTCAATTCTTTAGCCAGTGCTTTTAACGAGCGAGAGATCTCCGCAATTTCTAAAGTACGGTTATCCGATTGCGAAGGAACTCGCATCAACTGCAAGTAGTCGACCATGATGAGCGACAAACCACCATGCTCGCGCGCAATACGACGAGCTCTAGAACGAACCTCGGTAGGCGTTAGGCCTGAGCTATCATCTATGTACATATTTTTCTTTTCCATGAGAATACCCATGGTAGATGAAATTCGTGCCCAATCCTCATCATCCAGCTGCCCAGTACGAATTTTGGTTTGATCAACGCGAGAAAGCGATGCCAACATACGCATCATGATTTGTTCAGCCGGCATCTCAAGAGAGAAGATAAGAACCGGTTTTTCTTGCTCCATGGCCGCGTTTTCACACAAGTTCATGGCAAACGTCGTTTTACCCATAGAAGGGCGAGCAGCTACAATGATCAAATCAGAACCTTGTAAACCAGCCGTTTTCTTATTGAGATCAGCAAACCCCGTATTCACGCCCGTGACGCCATCTTGTGGTGTTTTATACAGCAGTTCGATACGCTCTAAAGTTCTTTCTAAAATCGAATCAACATTCTGCGGGCCTTCATTTTCGCTGGTACGCTCCTCAGCAATGGCGAACACTTTACTTTCAGCCAGATCGAGCAAATCTTCCGAACTGCGCCCTTGCGGATCATAACCTGCATCCGCAATCTCATTGGCAACACCGATAAGGTTACGCACCAATGCACGTTCCGCTACGATTTCAGCATAAGCATTAATGTTAGCCGCACTGGGCGTATTTTTCGCCAAATCCGCTAAATAAGCAAAACCGCCGACATCTTCCAACTGTTCGCGACGCTCGAGATACTCAGATAATGTAATAAGATCGAGTGGCTTACTGGCTTCCAAAATCGATTTAGCTGCATCAAAAATTAGGCGGTGTGCACGGCTATAGAAGTCTTTGCTGACCACACGCTCTGCCACCGTATCCCAACGTTCGTTATCCAATAGCAAGCCCCCAATCACTGATTGCTCAGCTTCGATCGAATGTGGAGGAACTTTAATTGCGTCGACTTGTGCGTCAAACGGTTTACGATTTCGTTGATCTGTTCGTGGTGCAGCCATGACTTCGCTCAATACTATCTAATGACCGACCATTATAGCCAGAATAGATCATTTGTAATTATGTAAACGAAACTTTGTGTTTATCTCGTAGAGAATTAACCTCATGCTGACCAAACAGAACCGCCCTACACCTACTATTTCGCCCACTATTTTTATTCACTTTAGGGGTGCTTCGTGTCCAAAATTTGGTTTCTTAGTTTTAGCCTGTTCGCGATGAGTGCAGCTTATGCTAATGAGGATCTTAAAAACGATACGGAAATCGAAGTTCCTTCTCCTTGGAATAGCCAAGTCGAATTGGGTTATCAAGCCCACTCAGGTAATACTGATTCAGAGTCATTGAATTCACGAGTCAAGACAGAATACATAACAGGTCGCCATCGAACCAATGGTGAGTGGAAATTGTATCGTCTTGATAAAAATGGAAAAGAGAATAAGCGGCAGGCAAACTATTCGCTGCAAAGTGACTATAAGTTAGCTTCAAAAGCCTATCTATACGCAAACTTTAACGGTGTTGATTCAAAATACAGCGCCTATTTCAAAGACTATACGCTATCTGGTGGAATGGGTTACCAATTGATGAATACCGACATATTGCTATTAGAGATTGAAATAGGGCCCGGTTTTCGTTATCAAAAACCCAACCTAGATGAGATATCAAGTACGGATATTGTATTTGCAAATACAGTCGAAGAAGTCATATTTCGTGGTAACTTAAAAGGTGTTTGGGCAACTTTCGATAATTTAACCATCTCCTCTGAACTGACTCTTGTCGCAGGAGAAAGTAATATCAGAACCGATAGCGAACTCATTTTAACCAATCACATTACTGATTCGATTGCGTTGAAAGTGAACTTGTCTCGCCAATACCACGATAAGGTTCCAGCAGGACTAAGTAAAGCCGATAGCGTCACTTCATTTAGTTTACAGTTTCGTTTCTAGGTAGTTTGAAGATAAAAAAAACACCAGCCAAGGCTGGTGTTTTCAATTCATCCGAAGACTGAAATTATTCAGCAACGATTTGAATTTTCGCAGTTGCAAACACTTCTGAGTGAAGTTGGATGCTCACTTCGAAAGAACCTACGTTACGTAGAGCACCTTCAGGTAGACGAACTTCGCTCTTAGATACTGCAACACCTGCCGCTGTAATAGCGTCAGCGATATCACGAGTACCAATAGAACCAAATAGTTTACCTTCATCGCCTGCTTTAGAAGTAATAACAACAGCTTCAAGAGCGTTAACTTGTTCAGCACGAGCTTGAGATGCAACAAGTTGCTCAGCAACTTTAGCTTCAAGTTCAGCACGACGAGTTTCAAACATTTCAACGTTAGATTTAGTTGCCATTACAGCCTTACCTTGTGGGATAAGGAAGTTACGAGCATAACCAGATTTCACGCTTACTGTGTCGCCAAGGCTGCCTAGGTTACCGATTTTATCAAGTAGAATAACTTGCATTGATTAATCCTCTTTCTTAATAAACGGTGCCAATTACTGATGTTTGTCAGTGTATGGCAATAGAGCTAGGTAGCGAGAACGCTTGATTGCACGAGCTAGCTGACGTTGGTATTTAGCGCTAGTACCAGTAATACGGCTAGGTACGATTTTACCAGCTTCAGTGATGTAGTTTTTAAGAGTTGCTACGTCTTTGTAATCAATCTCTTGTACGCCTTCTGCAGTGAAACGGCAGAATTTACGACGACGGAAGAAACGAGCCATGGGCTATCTCCTGATCTTAAATTTGAGTAATGTGGTCGGCATGTAGCACCAATTTACCTACGCCATTATGGCTAGTTTGGTAAGCGACAAAGCCACTTACGGTTATGGTGCTGCCTTGTACTAAGTGTTGAGTGAGATTCGTTGACCTCTGCCCACTGACAACTACCGGCATACGACAATAGACTTGTCTCGGTAAATCAGCTTCTATCACTGTTGAGCGATGTTCAAGCCAGAAACGGCAATGTTCAATACCCGCAGGACTTTGGCTTCGAATGGGAGGTTTTGCGACAGTGCCACTCAACTCCATCCGATTGGTCATCAAATCAATTACTCAGCGTCTGCATCGAAACGAGTTTCATCACGCTTAGAACGCTCTTCTTTAGCTTTCAGCATGATTGATGGCTCGGTGATAGCAGCTTTAGTACGCATGATCATGTTACGTAGAACTGCATCGTTAAAACGGAAAGCAGTTTCTAGCTCATCAATCACAGCTTGGTCAGCTTCAACGTTCATAAGAACGTAGTGAGCTTTGTGAAGCTTGTTGATTGGGTAAGCCATTTGACGACGACCCCAATCTTCTAAACGGTGGATAGTACCGCCAGTTTCAGTGATAGAACCAGTGTAACGCTCGATCATGCCAGCAACTTGCTCGCTTTGATCTGGGTGCACCATGAATACGATTTCATAATGACGCATCGGTTGCTCCTTACGGATTATTCAGCTTCCAGGTTTGGCTCGGTCGTCCATAGGAAGCAAGGAACGAAAAAAAAAGACCGAGAATTAAGGACGGCAAATAGTACAGAAACGAAGCAGGATTAGCAAGGGAAATGTACTAAGGGTCACATCAAACAAAAAGGGAAGCCTAAGCCTGTCTCTTGATCACAAGTCTGGTGAATCAAGAGACTTAGCCAGTTCATACCCTTCAAGGATGGTTTGTAACCTAAACCATCCTTGCCATAATGTCTTTATAGAAGCACGACCCGTTCGCTTTGTATTCTTCCAACCCCCTAATCGAGCAATACCTCTGTAAGCCCATGATATGTCCGGAGCTTCCTTCGGTAGCCCTTTTCTTTCTAGCTTTAGCCACATTAGCTTCCATGCTTTGCCTTTTAATATCGGCTCACAACT
>NZ_CAWNMS010000052.1:0-32216 GCF_963875605.1 Vibrio sp. V04_P4A5T148 | reverse complement strand
GCTTTGCTGTATAGCATCATCGAGACGGCGAAAGCGAACGGACTGATACTCTACGATTACATGGTCAAATGTATGAAAGAACTGGCAAAGCCAGAGCCTGATATTAACTCTCTTCTTCCTTGGAACTTCTCACACTGAAACTAAAACGCCCCGTGGGATCATGGGGCGCTTACATATTATCTGATCCATTATAGTGATCTATTTGTCGATAACATTAATCTATGAATATAGTCTTTGTTTCAAGTAGAGTGTCTTCGACATTTAGATTGCTGATGAAACTTTTTGAGTTCAAAAGCTATTTCGACGTAATAACATTTCCTTACTTGCAACCACCATAACTTAGGTACGTTGTGTAAAGCGATACAACGACCGTTGTCTATAATACTCAGCACACATCATGCTGAGCAGTGTTGTGGGTTAAAATTCAATAACCAACTGATTTTAATTGATTATTTTTATTTACTTTAATTTCTTATTTCCTTGTTTCACTTTCTGACATGATTACCAGGTTCTAAACATTCCTTATCCATATCAATGGACCCCCATATAGTCTTCTGGACCCCCATATAGTCTTCTGATGGTGATGGATTGTTCTACATATACACAAACTTTTTCCAAAGGTCTAAGCAATGACATATCGTATTATTTTAATCCCAGCTTTGTTTTTATTGGCTACCGCGAACCCAGCGATAGCAGAAGATACCAAAGAGTACGTTTTTAACCTTCAACACGTTGTTAAGGAAAAATTAGACTTTTATTTGACAGATCCAATGGCAAGTTTACGGGCACAGGCAGAAAGCACTTTGAACTTTGACCTTCTAGAGCATCATTCTGGTAGCTATAAACATGAGTTTATAGCTACTTTAGTTGAAGGCTCTGTGATTAAATCCAATATACCTGAATATAAATTTGATCTTGAACTAAAAAGATCAGCCATATTTTTAAATGACGGTAAAGCCTGTAGCGAAACATCATCATGCCCTGATGAAAGTACTGTTGGATTAACAACGAATATTCTACAAGACCACCTCGTTTTCAATGCGGCACGTTCTGATGCACCAGCCATCAAACTAGAAGGCTATCAAGGTAATAAAGCACTACCAGGATTTCAAGTTAGGCATAAGCGTAAAAATGAATTCCCAGCCGGTACTTATACTGAACAATGGATATTATCCATCACTCCTTCCATATAATGACCCTGTTGTGTAACTAGGAGAAAAATAAACTAATGAATATTAGTGAAATTAATGCTTTTGATGCTACTGGTTTCGTCGTTCGTACGACTAATACAGATGAAACGAATCCGATGACTGCAAAAATCGGAAATCTTTGGGAGAAGTTTTACTTGAATGCAGCCCCAGAGTTAACCGAAAAGTCAAAAGTGTATGGTTTATACACGAACTATGAATCTGATTTTACTGGTTCTTTTGATGTTATCGCTTGTTCGGACACATTATCGCCACACTTATTGTCAGAATCAGTCAAAGCGAATGTTTCCTCTGGTAAGTACGTGACTTTTTCTGCGACTGGTGAAGTGCCACAAGTAGTTATCGATTTATGGCATGAGGTTTGGAGTTATTTTGCTTTTGAAAACTGCCCCCACGAACGAGCATATACAACAGACTTTGAGTATTACAAAAGTGCTAATTATGTAGAAATCTATATTGCTGTTAGATAAGTTATACAAACGTTTTAAGATGGGCAGCCAACGGGCAGCATTTTTACTATACGTTGTTTTTGTGGAAGCGGAAACTTGCTAGTCTTGCTAGTAGCGTTGGCTGCCTGAAGCGGGCTAAAGAAGCATTGGTAAGTAAATTCATTACTTCCGCGCCTTGAACAAATTATTCGATAGGGAGGTTTAAGCCTCCCTATCTATTTTGTATGCCCCACAACTTTGTATGCCCCACAACTTGTGTTACCACTCAAATTGACTCAGAACTTGGTAAGCAAGTGTCACATCGTCTGGGATCGGTTGCTCAATCTGAAATCCTTGTGCTGGGTAGTCGCGGACTCGCACAAAATCGTCTAATAGTGCACTCAGTACAACATCAACGGTGAAATCCTCATCAAGATAATCGAAAAATGTCTCTCCGCTAGAGGTCACCATCAATGACTCAAATGGGGCGGGCCACTGCTTAACAAATGTGGCGTAGGCACGACGTTCCATGAAGGGTTTTTGAACTACAATAATACGTTGCGCAGTGATCGATTTTTCTGCCAATAGATGGTGACTAAATCGTACATTTTCTCCAGAGTGAGTCGCCTTTTTTTCCAGTAAAATCGCGTGGGTTGGGACGCCACAATCTTTGGCTATGTCAGCAAAGGTTTCTGCTTCGCTTTTAGCAAATTTACCCTCAGTAAAACGCCCTTGTCCGCCAGAGAAAAGAAGGTAGGGAGCCAGATTTTGTTGGTACAAATGTGCAGCATACTCAGCCACGCGCAAATCATTGCTGCAAAACACCATAATGATATCGGCCGCGACGAGCTCATGCTTCATCTGCATGTACTGCCACAAGGTTTCAATGTGTTGGTAGAGATGTTTACTCATTCAGTGCCAGAGCCTCTAACGTGTGTGAATAATGAAATTGATAGCCCAATTGACTCAGCTTGTCGCTTAAGATGCGTTTGTCTGCAATATCGACAATTGGCGGCAATGGTGAGTCTAGCTCGGCGGCCGCCAATGCGGCTTGATAAAACTCAGCTTTACTCACGGTTTGTGGTGTGGTGGCGTTAACGACCTGTTTGGAGAGTTTTTCGCTGGCAAAAATCAGTGCACCAATGGCGTCTTTTTGATGCAACATATTAGCTGGTGCAAGCCGGCTGACTTGCGCCAAACGCGCTGCAAATCGTGAGGGATGACGGTTTGGTCCGATCAAGCCACTACAGCGTACAATGACATAATCCAGCCCTGAATCGATAATGTGTTGCTCGGCTTGCAACATAATTCGTGCTCCTTCACTGAAGTTTGAGTCATTTTGCGCCAGTGACAAGGAGGCATGCTGTTCACTCATTGGTTGTGCAATGTCAGGATAGACGCTGGTTGAGCTGACCATGACGATTTTACGCACATTAGCCAGCTTTGCTTGCTTGACTAAATGCTGCCACTGCTGCGCATACTCTTGCCCTCTTCCCTTGCGAAAACCGGGTGGAAAGCTACCTATCACAATCTCACTTTTTTGAGCAATAAAGTGCTGCGATAAACTTTGGTCGCGCAGAGAAAGATCGCATACAAAGCCTGTGATGCCATGTTGCGTTAACTCAAGCATTCCTGCCGTTTGGGTGCGGCTGGCGTAGACTTGGTGGTTTTCGGTAAGAGCTTGCGCTAGAGGAAGGCCTAGCCAACCTGCGCCAATAAGGGTAATGGTGATCATAAAATGTACATCCTGTATTGATTGTATGCCGATCAGGCATCGGTGAGTGGGCTAAGCTGGCGCAACAACTGCCTGACCATTTTATGGATAGGATCGGCGCTCATGCGCTGGTGCTGAATGACATCAATGTTGGTATACCAAGCCAGCTGTTCAAACTCAACAGGGACACGCACTAATTTCCCCATCGCTTGTTCACTTTCGGCTAAATAGCTTGGCAGCAAACACCATCCTAAACCGCTTAACGCCATCTCTAATAATAGATAGTAGTTATCGGCGTACCATATCTCGGGGCTAAAGGCTTGATGGAAACTGCTGGTTTTATGGCTGCGTGAGCGGATAACTAGCTGGCGATGCAATCTTAGCATATCGATATGGGGCGCTTGATGCTGAGCCAATTCATGCTCTGCGGCCACATAAACATCAAAACGGATTGAACCGACATTTTCAAAATCAAGGTTATTCGGTAAGGCCAATTCACTGAAGATGATCCCACAGCTAGCGCGACCTTGTTCCACCATCTCAATCACATCGGTACTTGATGCACTTAAACATTCAATTTCAATGTGTGGAAACTGTGTGGCTAACTGTTTGAATAAATGGGTTAACCCTTGTAACGGGATCCCTTCATCCATCGCGAGCGAAAGCTGTTGATTGGGTGATGAAGCAAGCAGTTGTGCTTGTTGCGCTAAGCGTTGATGTTGCTGCAACGTCGCTTGCGCATACGGTAGAAGTCGCTCGCCTTGCGCGGTTAACCGTGGATAACGGCCGGAGCGATCAAACAGTTCTACACCGCAATCAATTTCTAAATTGATGATGTGTTGGCTAACAGCCGATTGAACTTTGCCCAACTGTCTTGCCGCGCCGGAGAAAGAGCCACTCTCAACGGTTGCGGTAAAGGCTTGCAACTGATCAATACTCAACATATCTCATTTACCGATACTATCTAACTTTTTAGTATCTTCAATATAGATGAAAATGAGTTTATTCAACACCTCAGACGAAGAATAAAGAGGAGAAAAATGATGTCAATGAGAGAGCTGTCGATGAAAGAGCGCCTTTTCCATGCCATAACGTTTGAAGTGACCGCATTAGCGTTAATTATTCCAATCTCCGCATTGGTGACAGGGCAGGGAACGGGGGATTTAGCCATGATAGGTATTGGTTTGAGCCTATTTGCCGTAGCGTGGAACTATCTATACAACGTTTTGTTCGACCGAGTGTTTGGTAGCAACCGATTAGCGCGTACGGTTAGCTTACGCTTGTTACACACGACCGGTTTTGAAGGTGGGCTCGTCTTTATTTCTATTCCGGTGATCGCTTGGGTTTTAGACGTATCGATGTGGGATGCATTGATTTTGGAAGCTGGGTTTCTGACCTTTTTCTTTATCTACACCACACTGTTTAACTGGGGATATGATCGAATTCAGCCCTATCAACGTTGGATTGAGCGAATGGCCAAATAAAGAAGGGCGGTTTTTAAGGGGACAAGGCAGCCAGCAGAGTCATGGCTGCCTTTGCAGGCTAGATTAAGAGTTCAAAACGCGCAACACGCGCTCTGCATGCTCGGCCACTTCGATACCTTCATCCGTTAAATAGCCACCATCAGGTAATGTACACAGACCTTTTTCGTAAAGACGTTGAACGGCGGATTGCATGTCGTCAGACGCATCATTACGGACTTTAATGCCAGTCGCAGCGCTGCTTAAATCAAATTGGAGGAGTAGATTGAGCTCGGCGATATTTTGTTGAGTAAATTTCATCTCGACACCTATATAGTGAATGATTTTTTGTCACCATAGATGGCAGTGCTGTTGGCTGCAATCAGTTGTTGTAAGAAATGTTATCTGCAACCAAATTGGGGATATTTCACACAGTTATATTCATCATTGGCTTGCAAGAGAGAGGCTATCTATAGACGCTGGATATGGGCTATCAATAAATTTTTATGATTTTCATCACGCTAAACACATTTTTTGTAAACATAGAAAATAGCTCTTGAATTGTCATAGGAATGGAGCGATTATCCGCGCCTTATATAACTTGTTTCAAAATGTTACTTGCCATGAACTTAAACCAATTTGATTCCCTATTGCCACCGCAAATGGCAGAGCGCGCCGCAGAAACTGGCGTTGGAAAAGCGACGAAAGATCCGATGAAGTCTTTCCTTCTTGCCATTTCTGCTGGCATTCATATCGGCATTGCTTTCGTTTTTTACACTACAGTGACGACAGGCACGGGCGATATGGCTTGGGGTCTGAGTCGTTTTATCGGCGGCTTTGCGTTTAGCTTAGGTCTTATTCTGGTGGTGGTCACCGGTGGTGAGTTATTCACTAGTTCAGTGCTGACTTTGGTTGCACGTGCGAGTGGCAAAATTTCTTGGAGCATGCTGATTAAAAACTGGGTCATCGTCTATTTTGGCAACCTTGCTGGTGCGCTGATGCTTGTCGCTTGTATGCTCGTTTCCAAACAATATATGTTTGATGGTGGCCAAGTTGGCCTCAATGCGATGGCCATTTCTCAGCATAAATTGCATCACGAGTTTATGCAGGCAGTAGCGCTTGGTATTATGTGTAACGTGTTGGTGTGCGTGGCGGTCTGGATGACTTTCAGTGGTCGTACCTTGACTGACAAAATTATGGTGATGATTTTACCTGTCGCTATGTTTGTCGCCGCGGGTTTTGAGCACTGCATCGCTAATATGTTCCAAGTTCCGATGGCAATTGGTATCAAATATTTTGCACCCGCTGAGTTTTGGCAGATGACGGGTGCCAATATTGCCGACTACGCAGACCTTAACTTAATGGGTTTTTTGATCAATAACCTATTACCCGTGACGATTGGCAATATCATCGGTGGGGGTGTTTTTGTTGGCATTTGGTACTGGTTAATTTACCTTCGAGATGGATCTCACGAATAACTCCTTATTGAAGAGATGATCTTAGAAGCGGCTTTAAGGGCCGCTTTTTGTTGTCATCTCTAAACCATCACCTTAGGTGGTGTTGACTGCTTCTGCTAGTGTTTGTTCACTATTTATACCTTTAAAACAGCTTATCCACATTTTCTGTGGATAAGCTGTTTTAAAGCCAGTGTGTAAGATCAATTCTATCAAGAAGTGCACAAAAACCCAGCAGTGGGCAGTGCATTATGCACTGAAGTGGGGCGAATATAGCACCAATTCCTGAGCGGTGATCGACATCTAACCATGCCTCATCTTATTAACAATGGCGTTACATTTTGGTTGCCATTTGAGCGTTTTGCGGGAAGAAATTCGCACCTCAATCCTATCTTGCAATTCATTTTGTTTCTTTTTTGTTTCTTGTTTAACGTTTATGAAAAGAAATTAAATTGACACAACCACTCACATTTCTATACATAAATTCTTAATCAAACACAACTCCGTGCGAGCTCAAAAAAGTAGTGGATTCCTTGCTATATAAGGTAGGAATCGATTGAACCCTATAAAGAGTATGGTCTAACATTTCGTATCAGAAATGGTAATAAGCTGAGCTCTGTCGTCGAGCTGCTCAAAATGACTGAAATACAAAACAGGCAAATGTATGAGTGATGTTAATAAAATAGAGAGTAATGAGAAACGTTCGCTTGAGTGGAAGTCTTTCCTCTTAATCACAGTGGTTCTCTTTCCGATCTTAAGTATCGCCTTTGTCGGCGGTTATGGATTCATTGTTTGGATGCTGCAAGTGTTCCTCTTTGGTCCTCCTGGTGCGCACGGTTAATTCCACGGTTCACCCGTAATCCTTTTGATCGAAAATTTAAGAGAGCGAATCATGAAATCATTGTTAGTCAAAATTTGGCGCACTATGACTCGTCCAGCCGTGCACATCAGCCTTGGTGTGCTCACGATGGGCGGTTTTATCGCCGGTGTGATTTTCTGGGGCGGTTTTAATACTGCACTGGAAGCCACCAACACAGAAGCATTCTGTATCAGCTGCCACACAATGCGCGACAACGTTTATGTTGAGCTGCAAGAAACCGTGCACTGGAAAAACCATTCAGGCGTACGTGCCACTTGCCCAGACTGCCACGTACCACACGAATGGACCGCTAAAATTGCGCGTAAGATGCAAGCCTCTAAGGAGGTATTTGCGCAAGTTTTTGGTGATTTAGGTACCCCTGAAAAATTCGAAGAGCGCCGTATTGAATTGGCCAAGCATGAGTGGGAGCGCTTTTCAGCCAACAACTCATTGGAATGTAAAAATTGCCACAATTACGATTCGATGGATTTCGAACAGATGTCGGCAACCGCGCGTATTCAGATGAAACAAGCAGCGGAAAAAGATCAAAGTTGCCTAGATTGCCATAAAGGGATCGCCCACAACCTGCCTAAAAATATGGATAGCTCAGGTGGACTGATTGGCGAGCTAGAGCAGTTGGCATCTAAAACCGATTACTCGGTCGGCAAGCAAGTGGTGAGCGTTCGCTTCTTACCTATTTATGAAGATGCGCAAGCTCAAGTGGAAGCAGGCCTTCTGAACCCAGCATCGGCAGTCACGGTATTGGATGAGAAAGGCGAGATGATTCAAATCGAAATTGATGGTTGGCGTAAAGCAAAAGGCTTTGGTCGTGTGATCCAAGAAGATTTTGGTATGAACATCGCTGTGGGCTCCTTGATGAAAGAAGCGGCACAAAATGATGCAATCGTCACTGTTGGTGAAAAGCGTGTCGATGATCTCACCGGTCTACCTTGGGAAAAAGTAAACGCGAAAGTGTGGATGAAAAAACAAGCCATGCTCGATAGCGTGGATCCAATTTGGCAAAAAGCGGGTGAGGCCTATAAAACGAACTGCTCTGTCTGTCATAGCCAACCGGATGAAGCGCATTTTGATGCGAATACTTGGCCGGGCATGTTTAACGGCATGATGGCATTCGTCAACTTCGACACAGACAGCGAAGCGTTAGTCTTGAAGTATCTACAAAAACACTCTTCAGATTTTGCTGAAGGTCACCATTAATCCACGTCAAACGGAGTTTTAAATATGGCGATTACACGAAGAAGTTTTCTTAAAGGTGTAGCAACCACCAGTGCGGCGTCGGTTATTGGGCCAAGTTTATTGGTCTCGACATCGGCTAACGCGGCAGAAACCACAGGCAGTTGGAAAGTATCAGGCTCTCATTGGGGCGCATTTCGCGCACATGTGTATGGCGGAAAAGTACAATCGGTCAAGCCGCTAGAATCAGACACGCACCCCACTGATATGCTCAATGGAATCAAAGGCATTATCTATAGCCCATCACGAGTGCGTTACCCAATGGTTCGCCTTGATTGGCTCAAAAAACATAAATACAGCGGCGAAACACGTGGCAACAACCGTTTTATCCGCGTCACTTGGGATGAAGCGTTGGATCTGTTTTATCGTGAACTTGAGCGCGTACAAAAAGAGTATGGCCCTTGGGCGCTGCATGCAGGACAAACGGGTTGGAACCAAACGGGGTCATTTCACAACTGTACAGCGATGATGCAACGCGCTGTAGGTATGCACGGTAACTTCATCACCAAAGTGGGTGATTACTCAACAGGTGCAGGCCAAACCATTCTTCCTTACGTGTTAGGTTCGACAGAAGTGTATGCTCAAGGCACCTCTTGGTCGGAAATTCTTGAGCACTCAGACAACATTGTTTTGTGGGCGACCGACCCGGTAAAAAACCTGCAAGTTGGCTGGAACTGTGAAACGCACCAATCCTTTCCTTACCTTGATCAGTTGAAAGAAAAAGTGGCGAAAGGAGAGATCAATGTTATTTCTGTTGATCCAGTCAAGAATAAAACTCAGCACTTCCTAAACAGTGACCATTGGTACATTAACCCACAGACCGACGTAGCATTTATGCTGGCGGTGGCACATGTGTTGTATAACGAAGATCTGTATGACAAGGCGTTCATCAAAACTTATTGCTTAGGATTTGAACCTTTTATTCAGTACGTTCAAGGCGAAACGAAAGATAAGATTGTTAAGTCGCCAGAATGGGCCGCCGAGATTTGTGGCGTAACAGCCGATAAGATCCGCGAATTTGCACGTATGCTCGTTAATGGCCGAACTCAGTTACTGTTTGGTTGGTGTATCCAGCGTCAAGAGCATGGCGAACAGCCTTACTGGGCTGGTGCGGTTGTGGCGGCGATGGTTGGTCAAATTGGCCTGCCAGGCGGGGGGATCTCCTACGGGCATCACTATTCTGGCATTGGGGTTCCATCAACCGGTTTTGCCTCGCCCGGCGGCTTTCCACGTAACCTAGATACGGGTTCAAAACCGAAATGGGACAACGAAAACTACAACGGCTACAGTAAAACAATTCCTGTTGCCCGTTGGGTCGATTGCTTGCTAGAGCCGGGTAAAGAGATCCGCTACAACGGTTCTAGCGTAAAATTACCTGATTACAAAATGATGGTGATTTCAGGCAATAACCCGTGGCATCATCACCAAGATCGTAACCGAATGAAGAAGGCGTTCCGCAAGCTTCAAACCGTCGTCACGATCGATTTTGCTTGGACGGCGACTTGCCGTTTCTCCGACATCGTTCTTCCTGCCTGTACTCAGTTTGAGCGCAATGATATCGATGTGTACGGTTCTTATTCTGGCAAGGGTTTGATTGCCATGCACCGTTTGGTTGATCCTTTGTTCCAATCGCGTACTGACTTTGAGATTTTCACTGAATTGACGCGTCGCTTTGGCCGCCATGAAGAGTTCACACGCGGCATGGATGAGATGGAGTGGGTCCGTTCGCTCTATGACGAGTGTAAAAAAGCCAACGCGGGTAAGTTTGATTTACCAGAATTTGAACAGTTTTGGCAGCAGAGCGTACTGGATTTTGGTGAAGGCCAACCTTGGGTTCGCCACGCCGACTTCCGTAAAGACCCTGAGATAAACGCACTGGGTACACCGTCTGGCTTTATCGAGATTACGTCACGTAAGATTGGGCGTTATGGCTATGAACATTGCCAAGATCACCCGATGTGGTTTGAAAAAACCGAGCGTTCGCACGGCGGTCCGGGCTCAGATAAGCATCCATATTGGTTACAATCTTGTCACCCAGATAAGCGTTTGCACTCACAAATGTGTGAGTCAGAAGAGTATCGCGCGGCCTATGCTATCAATGGCCGTGAGCCCGTGTATATCAACCCAATCGATGCGAAACAAAAAGGCATTAAAGCAGGGGATTTAGTTCGCGTATTTAATGATCGCGGCCAGCTATTAGCTGGTGCCGTCTTAAGCGATGGCTACCCGCGCGGCGTGATCCGTATCGAAGAGGGGGCGTGGTATGGCCCGTTGAATGAAAAAGAGGGAGCTATTTGCACCTATGGCGATCCAAATACACTCACACTCGATGTCGGTTCATCTGAGCTGGCGCAAGCCACTTCAGCCAATACTTGCATTGTCGATTTCGAGAAATTTACTGGTAAAGTACCACCAGTGACGTCATTCGGTGGACCAATCGAAGTGGCGTAATTCCGTCATTAGCTCAACGAAACGCCAGCAAACATGCTGGCGTTTTACTTGTCACATCCAAACTTGTACCTTGGGCGTTCTCATTGTTGAATAAAACAGCATACGGAGCCACGTCAGAGAGAAAACGTGATCAAAATAACTTACATGTAACGCGAATTCATTAGACACTGCCAGAACAACAATTTGTACTGAGGTGTTATGACAACGATCACTCTGCCATGTCATCGAGAAGTTGAGTTACTTCAGCCGGATTTGATTACCCAATTACAAGCCGATGAGATCAGTTTTTCCTATTCAGGAATACATAACTCGCCCATTTCCGATCACTACTCGCTGTTTCGCACTTTATTTGACGTTGAATCGGACGCACGAGTGATTGGTGACGGTTTTCAAATGCTAGCGCAAACTGCAGGTTCGCCGCATTATCCGGTGGATGTGGGTCGTTGTCCTGACAATAGCTTGAGCTACCGGATTTACCCACAGCAAGACAGCCAACGTTATTACAACACGCTGGTGATTGAACAATCCACCGGATACCAACTGTTTGGTTTTACCTCTTGCCACCGTTTTGCTGGCTATTTTGAAATTCTTGAGGAAAGGACGGGCACCTATTTAGTCGCTTCCATTGATGGTGAGCAGACCCATCCACAAGATTGGACAAATAACAGTTTAGAATCCGTCGTTATTTTGCAAGGTGATTCATTATCAGGTTTGTATCAACAGTATGCGCAATATATTAGTTGTCATCATACACCGCGTGCTGGTGTGGCAAAACCTGCGCCCGTTGGATGGTGTTCATGGTATGCCTATTATGCCGATGTTAATGAACAGCACATCCTAACCAACCTTGCGGCAATGCAAGGAGAACTTTCGGGGCTAGAATGGGTGCTGCTGGATGATGGCTATCAGGCGTTTATGGGCGATTGGTTGACGCCGTCCGATAAGTTTTCTCGTGGTGTTAAAGCGCTGATCCAAGAGATCAAACAAGCGGGCAAAAAACCTGCAATTTGGCTTGCTCCCTTCATTGCACAAGCTGAATCTCAATTGTTTAAGCAACATCCAGATTGGTTTGTACAAAATGCTCAAAGACAGCCACTGAAAGCTGAAGAAGTAACCTATGGAGGTTGGCGCTGTACACCTTGGTATGTGCTGGATGGCTCTCATCCTGACGTGCAGGAATACTTAACCCATGTGATCAAAACCATGAAAGAAGAGTGGGGTGTTGAGCTGTTTAAATTGGATGCGAACTATTGGGGAGCACTCAAAGGACGGCGTTATCAGTCGGGAGTGACGGGGGTTGAAGCGTACCGTTTAGGGATGCAGGCGATCGCAGAAGGCGCGGGAGAGGCGTGGTTACTTGGATGCAATGCACCGATGTGGCCGTCACTGGGGCTGGTGGATGCCATGCGTGTTTCGGACGATGTCGAGCGTTCGCCACAGCGCTTTGAACAAATCGCTAAAGAGACTTTTTATCGCAGTTGGCAGCACCGCAAGTTATGGCAAATTGATCCTGATTGCGCAACACTGACGTCGCTTGCGAATCAATCGACCGATCGCGTCAGCTATGAATTTCATCGCAATGTATTGCTTGCGTGTGGTGGCTTGTTGCTTTCAGGTGATCCACTCCCAGAATTGACCTCTTTTGCTAAGCAGAGCCTAAATAAGTTAATGATTAGGCGCAAACACAACCAAGATGCGGCTAAGCCAACTTCATTGGCTCTCAATCACCTATTTTTAAAGTTAACAGAACGCAATGATCTGCACTGCTTATTCAATTACCAAGGTAAGGCGTGTGACTATACCTTAACAGCGAGCCAGCCAGTGAATTGGTATGACTACTGGACAGGAGATAAGCTTTCGCCAGAGCCAGTCAAAGTATTTGAACTCTCCTTGGCAAGTGGCTTAACCAGCCGAGCAGTGATTACCTCTTGTTAGTGGAGTGCCCTTATTAACAGAGTGCTCTTGTTAAGAGTGCTCAGGTTAACTGAATGATTCGGGGCAGCGGAATGCTGCGCTAAATTAGCCATAATTTCTTAACCACAAGCCATGACAAATTCTGAAAATCAGGTAAAGTATCGGCCTTTGTGAGCAATCTCGCCTATCACCTTCGATAGGCCATCAAATAGCATTAAAATAGGAAGAAAGATGATTTTCGTTGTCGGTCATAAAAACCCAGATAGTGATAGCATTTGTGGTGCATTAGTTGCTGCTGAATTACTTAAAGCACGTGGTCTAGAAGCAACGCCTGTTCGTCAGGGTGAAATTAACCGTGAAACTCAACACATTCTTGCAACAGCCGGTGTTGATCAACCTGAACTTCGCACTAGCGTCGCGGGCGAAAAAGTATGGCTTGTGGACTATACCGATCTTGCGCAAGCACCTGATGACATCAACCAAGCGGAAATTCTCGGTATTGTTGACCATCATCGCCTAGGCGACGTAATGACAGTGAATCCGCTAGAAGCGTGGATTTGGCCAGTCGGCTGTACCTGTACTATCTTGTTCAACCTATTCAAGATGGAAAATGCGCCAATCACACGTCCTTTAGCCATATTGATGATGTCTGCGATTTTGTCTGACACGGTCGGTTTTGCGTCTCCAACGTGCACACCAAAAGATAAAGAAGCTGTGCTGGCACTGGCTGAAATTGCTGAGGTTGAAGACCTTGATGCCTTTATTAAAGCGCTTTTGATTGCGAAAACAGACATTGAAGGTTTATCTGCCGCTCAACTTGTTGAGAAAGATTTGAAAGCTTACCCATTCAACGGCCGTGATGTGGTGGTTGGTCAAGTGGAATTGGCAACGCTTGAACAAGTCGATGGAATGATTGACGCCATTCAAGCAGACCTAGTTCGTCGCTGCGAAGAGGAAGGCCTTGCGTTTGCCGCCGTGATGTTGACCGACATTACCACCGCGCAGACACGTCTTCTTTATACTGGTGAATGGGCTGAAAAACTGGCCAAACACGAACAAGATGGCATGTTGATGATGGAAAATACCTTAAGCCGTAAGAAACAAGGTTGGCCTTGGCTGCAAGCTGAATTGGCTTAATCCTTTTTATCATCTTATTGTTTAAGATTCTAAATTTAACGCCTGCAGTGCTACACTGTAGGCGTTTTTATATTTCCCAACTTTCGCATGGAGCCGGGCTATGGCAGACGCATTAACCACAGAACAGATAGAAACAATCAATCGCTATAATGAAGAAGAACGTTTTAAATACTGCATTAAAGCCATTGTTGCAAACCGTGAAGTTTGGATACTAAAAGATGAACACGGTTGTGTCATGCTCAACACAGAAGAAGATGATTGTGTTCCTGTGTGGCCTAACCAAGAGTTTGCCAAGGCATGGGCAACCGGAGAGTGGCAAGCGTGTGAAGCGGAAGCGATCTCTTTGAACAAATGGCACAGCCGTTGGACTTCGGGCTTGGAAGAAGATGAACTGTCGGTGGTGGTGTTCCCCAATGAGAATGAAGAAGGCGTTGTGTTATTTCCCGACGAATTTGATTTTGAATTGAAAAAGCAAGCCAGTAAAACGCGCTAACTCAAAGAGCTTCTGATAGAAGCTCTTTTTCCAACACGATTAAATGTTAGATGACAATATAGTTTGATCAATACCTAGATCCCTTTTGGGCAAAGGTATGTCAGGTGTCGCAAAACATACATTAATCCAAGTATTAAAAAGTTCGATAGGCAAAAGGCAAGACCTGACCCTAACGGACCTTGGTGATTTTTGGCCTTTGTTGAGAAATCGGTCACGTAAGCGGACTCTTCTTTGCTACTGTAAAATACCTATGATTCTTTAGCTAACTTTCAAGACATTATGTGTGTTTTTTCATGCAACATGTTTTACAATTAGTCGCATTAACGCGTTGTATGGCTGAAGTGCCTGTTTTACTTTTTAAAATCAGTTATTTAACGTAATGAATATCATGTGACCTATTTAGGGGTTAAATAATGGACATTAGAGAGTTTGTATCAAACTTCAAAAACCATCCAGTTTTATTTGTTGGTACTGGAGTTAGTCTTAGGTATTTAGAAAATTCATTTTCATGGGATGGCCTTTTAAGAAAAATAGCATTCGATTTAAAAGAAAGCGAAGAGTACTATCTTGATTTGAAAGCTAGAAGTCGAGTTGATGGAAAATTCAAATATGAAAACATTGCCTCTCAATTAGAATCTGATTTTAACAAAGATCTCTCGGATGATCGAGATGGTAAATTTAAACATGTAAATGACATATTTTATGAAAATATGGCTAATGACGTATACCTCAGTCGATTCAAGATTTACATATCTAATTTGTTAAAAGATCTCTACTATCGTGAAGAAAAAAATGATGAACTTGCAGCATTTAAAAAAATCAGGAAAAATATTGGTTCAGTAATAACAACAAATTATGATACTTTAATTGAAGATATTTTTGAGTTTAATTCTCTTGTTGGAAATGGAATTCTATTAAGTAATCCATATGGATCAATTTATAAGATACATGGATGCGTAACTGAAGCGGAACGTTTAATAATAACTGATAAGGATTATTCGGATTTCGATAATAAATATGAGTTAATTCGCGCTCAGTTATTATCTTTGTTTATTCATAACCCTATTATTTTTATTGGCTATAATGTCGGCGATGAGAACATTAAAAGTATATTAAAAACAATATTCTCTTATGTAGAACCTAATTCTGGAGAAGCAGAACGCATACGTGCAAACTTCTTGCTAGTTGAATACCAAAAAAATTGCCAAACAACTGATATTACTGAGCATGATATTGATATACAAGGTCTTCAACAGATAAGGATCAACAAGGTCAAGACTGATAACTTTACTGATGTTTTCAATGCATTATCTGAACTTGTTTTACCTGTTTCTGCGATGGATATAAGAAAAGTTCAAAGTGTATGGAAAAAAATCATCACTGGCGGAGAGATTAAAGTAAAAATCACTGAGGACTTAGATCACTTATCAAATGATCAAATGGTTATTGCTGTTGGTTCCGATAAAACAATTAAGTATGAATTTTTAACTAAAAGGGAAATGGTTGCTAATTATTTCGACATTGTTGATGAAGATAACTCACAGCTATTGGCGACTTTAAATAAACAAAAAGTGCAATCATCACAATGGTTCCCTATATTTGCCTTCAGTAGCATTTGCCAAGATCTTGTTGATATTGATGTTATGAAGGTAAATCAAATTTCTAAGATTGATACATTTAAAGCAACTGTCTCACAGGCATGTAAAACATCGCATAATTCTATACAAGAAATCTTAGATGATGAAACTATTACCAATAGTAATAAGCAGATTGCCATTTGTTGGTCACTCCTAGAAAATCGCCTTGAGTTAACTGAAGTTGAAACATATTTAAAGGAGTGTATCGATAAGAATGATACACCATACAGACGCTTAGTATGTATCTATGACTATTTAAGGTTTGGTTGATACCCCGTTAGTAATATGGGGAAAAGTCTAGTAAAAATTAAAAGAGCAGGTCTTTATTTTTGCTTTAAGTCTTGCGAAACTCGATCATGAGATCTGTTTTTTCACTATGCTCAACACATTTAGGGGGCAAAAGTATTTTAGCAACCCGTATCTATCATTATAAATGACATATTCCCAACGCTAACGAAACTAATTCCCTCCCCTTTGAGGGGAGGGTTAGGGTGGGGTGAACACTGTCAATCCTCCCCCTAAAAGGGGGAGGAACAGTACAATATCGACGATATTGTCTTCCGACATTAAATACAGAGCGGCTATTTAAAGCTGGGCGCTTTGTTGAAGTGGCTCTCAATCATTCTTTGAGTGATGGGATGAGTTGGATTAGACAATACTTCTTGTGTGTCACCCGATTCGACTACTTCGCCTTCGTGCATCACCATAATTTTATCAGTAATGTGTTTTACAATACCAAGGTGTTGAGAGACATACACAAACGAGACACCCATCTCTTCTTGCAGTTCTAGAAACAAGTTAATCATCTGTGATCGCATTGCCATGTCTAACCCGTTTAATGCTTCATCAGCCACAATGATCGACGGTTGTAGAATCAGTGCTCGTGCCAAGCAAATCCGCTGTTTTTGCCCGGTGGCGAGCATTTGCGGGTAGAAGTAGGCGTGCTCTGGCAATAATCCAACGCGCAATAGCGTATCTTTCACGCGCTTCATGCGAGCTTCAGGTGGCATATTGGTATTTCTTTTGAGTGGCCCTTCTAGAATACGACCAATTTGAATTCTTGGGTTGAGCGATGTGTTCGGATCTTGAAAAATCATTCGAATCAGCTTACAGCGCGTGGAGTAATCCTTGTGTTCCAATAACTCTCCATTAACGCGTATCTCACCAGCCGAGGGTTCAACCATCCCCGCAAGCATTCGTGCCAATGTCGATTTGCCAGAACCATTTTGGCCAATAAAACCAATAGTTTGCCCCGCTTCTAACGTAAAGCTGACCGGTTTGACCGCATGCTGAATTTTCTTGCGAAACAGACCTGAACGAGTAATGAAATCTTTAGTTAACCCGTTCACTTCTAATAATGATGCACTCATGACTGTTGCTCCATATTGAGAGGGAAATGACAGGCAAACTTATGATTTTTAATACGTTGTGGATATGGTATTTCAACGCATTGGCGCTGAGCATAGGGGCAGCGAGGCCCCAATCTGCAACCAATCGGTAAATGTTGCAAGGGTGGAATGGAACCCGGTAAGGATTGCAATTTTTCTTTATGCGGGATCCAATCACTAAAATCAGGCATCGCTTTCAGTAGTGCAGCCGTATAAGGGTGTTTGGGTTCACTCAATATTTTCTGGGTATCGGCTGACTCAACAGACTGGCCGCAGTACATCACTGTAATACGGTTAGCCCATTGGGTAATGGTAGTTAAGTCGTGGCCAATCAATAGAATCGTGGTGTTATTGACCTGATTCATCCGGCTGAGTAAGCGCAATATCTGTGATTGGGTAATGGGGTCCAAATCGTTCGTTGGTTCATCAGCAATCAAAATTTTTGGTTTGGTTGCGATAGCCATCGCAATCATCACCTTTTGGCATTCACCATCAGTTAGCTCATAGGGGTAGCTACTCATGATGCGCGCGTGCTCTTTGATTCCTACTTTATGTAAAAGGGCAATGGCTTGTTTTTTACGCCATGTAAAACGCTGCCACCATTTGCCTTCAAATGTGCGCGATGGAATTGATTCAATCAACTGTTTTCCCACTTCATCTGAAGGGTCTAAGCAGGTTGACGGTTCTTGAAAAATCATCGCGATGTCGCGGGCAATCACTCGCCGGCGTTCGCGCGGCGTCAGCTGAAGTAGATCAATGTTACCTAAGCGCATGCGGTCGGCGGTGATGGTCCAATTATCTTTGCATATTCCTACGATGGCTTTAGCCACCAAGCTTTTTCCTGATCCGGATTCTCCCACCAACCCGCGAATTTCGCCTTCGTTCATGGTTAAGCTCATGCGATCGACTGCTTTTACCATGCCTTGTGGCGTATCAATTTCGATGGTGAGATGGCGAATATCTAATAATGGCATTATTCCACCCCTGCATTCAGAGCTTGTCGTACACCTTCACCGACTAAGTTGATGATGATCACCGTAAACATAATCGCTAAACCGGGGAGAGTGACTGTCCACGGTGCGAGGTAAATCAGCTCAACTGAATCACCTAAGATGGTGCCCCATTCGGTGCTTGGTGCTTGAGCACCCAAACCAAGAAAGCCCAAAGCGGTGATGTCTAAGATGGCAATGGATAACGCGAGTGTTATTTCGTTGGCGATGACAGCAAGGACATTGGGTAAAATGGAGTTCCACAACAGATAAAAGTCATTGGCACCATCTAAACGTGCGGCGAGGATATAGTCTTTTTCTACTTCGTTGTGTACGGCAATATACACCGAGCGAACAAAGCGAGGGATGAGTGCCAAACCAATCGCAAGCAAAATATTGAACTCGCCAAAACCGAGCAGTGCCACAAAAATAATGGCAAGCAGCAATGATGGAATCGACATGACCGTGTCGAGTAAGTGGTTCAATGTACTGGACAGTAATCCTTTGGTCATACCTGCCATGATACCGATAAAACAGCCGATCACAGCCGCGATAGCGGTGATTAAAATAGCGGCAGCGAAGGTGTATTGGGTACCATCAATCAACCGTGATAAGATGTCTCGGCCTAAATCGTCGGTACCTAAGAAAAATTCGACAGTACCCGCAGGATCCCAAGAAGGCGGTATTAATAGGTTGCTCGTTTGCAACTGCGGATCATGAGGGGCTATCCAAGGAGAGGTGAGGGTAATCAACACAACGAGTCCTAAGCACCACAAGCCAAACATCGCTAAACTGTTATTACGATAGCTGCGCCAAAACCGCTCAAACTGAGTCGGAATATGCTCTTCCTGATAAATATTATTTGTTAGCATACCATTCCTTTCTTACCAGCGGGTTAACCATAGCGCCAATCAAATCAGACAGAATGTTTGCTGTGAGAACGAGCGTACCAACTACGATCACGCCGGCTTGGATGGCGACATAATCTTGGTTAGATAAGGCATCGAGCAGCCAACGGCCAATTCCCGGCCAGTTGAAGATGGACTCAGTAATAATTGCCAGCGTTAACATACTTGATAGCTGAACCCCGAATTTAGGAATAATAGGTGGAATTGCATTTCTCAGCACATGAGCAGTCACAATTTCGTAGTGACTTAAGCCCTTAATCCGAGCGGCGCGTATATAGTTTTGGGCCATTACATCGGCTACCGAAGAGCGCATCAGGCTCACCACTTGTGTCGTCGGTGCTAGAGCCAGCACCAAACAGGGCAAAATCATATGTTCAATAACACTTTGCAAAGCATGGGCACGGTAGTTACCTTCAGCGAAAAAAGCATCGATTAACGCAAAACCAGTTACGTGTTCTACTTGATAGAGTAGATCATAACGTCCTGACACGGGAAGCCATTCATAGTGAAGAGAAAAGACCATGATCATCAGTAGAGCCACCCAAAATAGCGGGGCTGAATAGCCGGACATTGACGTGAAGGAGATAACGGTATCAATCCATTTACCTTGCTTCATTCCTGCGAGCGTACCAATAGGGAGACCAATTAATAAAGAGAGAGTAAATGCGATGAGGCATAACTCCAGCGTTGCTGGAAAGACCATCGCCAGTTCGGCCACAATCGGGACACCACTGTGATTGACGCCAAAATTCAGTTGCAGTAGTTGCCCTAAATAGGTTGACCAACCTGACCAGAAACCATGGTCCATTAGAGGCGACTGGGGATCTAAGCGCAGCAGAGTAAACCCGACCATAGTCAAAATGAGTAACGTGATAATAAATAAGTTGAGCCTACGTACCGTATATAAAAACACTATTCGATCCTCTCAACCGTATTAAATGGCTGTACATTAAACGGACTGAGTTTAAAGCCCGTTAGCGTCTTATTGTACGCTTTAAATTGCATGCCGTGTGCAAGTGGGATAACCGGGAACTCTTCATTCAAGATATTTTGCGCTTGTTTGTATAAGTTGAGGCGATAGCGCGGCTTGTCTACTTCCAAGGCCAAATCGAGTAGAAAATCGAAATCACTATTACACCACATCGAGGTATTGAGCCCCGAACGCTCGGAATTACAAGAGAGCAGTGGACGCAAAAAGTTATCTGGGTCTGCGGTATCGCCATTCCAACCGGTTAAAATCAGATCAGCGTTAGCGTGCTGGATCAAATTTGAGCGATCGAGACGTTCTTGGGTGATGATATGCAATGTAATACCAATGTCAGCCAAGTTCGCATTAATTAGCTCAGCAGTTTTACGTGGACTTGGGTTATAGGCATGAGGCTCTGAAGGGACTGACATCGTCAATTCTAAATTGGCGTAATAGCCGGCCTCTTTAAGTAACGCGATCGCGTAATTACGATCATAGCGAATGTGAACGTTGTCTTTTTGGTAAGCCCAAGATGACGGCGGCAGTAGGTTATAAGCAATACTCCCTGTACCGTAATAGACCGAGTCCAAAATATTTTGGCGGTTGATCGCAAAATTAAGCGCTTTACGCACGCGAACATCACTGAGCGCAGGGTGAGAGGTATTCACAGCAATATAAGACACGTTCATCGCTGGCTTGGCATTCAGTTTGATTTCTGCTTGCTGTTTGATGATCGGGATCTGGCTTGAAATCGGCGAGCTAAGTACGTCACATTCATAGCGTAGTAGTTTGGCGAGTGTCCCTGTGCCTCGGTTTGACACATCGAATACGACTTGCTCCATCTTTGCCACACCATTCCAATAAGCACCATGACGACGGAGGCGGATAAGGTCATTCACTTTAAATTCGTCTAGATAAAATGGTCCGGATCCGACAGGATGGCTGTCAATCATGCTTTTTTCATCTTCAATCACTAATTGATTAGCATACTCATAGGAGAGTATGACAGCGTGACTGGTGGCGATATTGGATAAAAAGGAGTTGTCGGGACGGCTGAGGGTAAATTTAACCGTGAGTTCATCCAGAGCTTGAACATCGATCAGCAAGTTTTTGAAATCAATACCCGCAAACCATGGGTAGACGCCACTATTGACGTAATGAAATGGGTTGGTTGGGTCAATGATTCGGCGAAAGCTGAAGACCACATCATCGGCATTAAGAGCGCGAGTCGGTGTAAACCAAGCGGTTGATTGAAATTGAACGCCATCGTTTAGCTTGAATGTATACTCTGTACCCTGTGGATTCACTGTCCAACTCGTGGCCAGACTGGGTATCGGTTGTAAGGTTTCTGAATCCAATTGCAACAGCGTGTCGTAAATCTGTGGGCTGAGAGCTTCAGACGTAATGCCGCTCTCAACCAATTGTGGGTTAAAAGTGGTGGGATTGCCGTGACCACAATATACGAATCCGCTCTGGCGAATTTTACTATGGTCAATTTGTTCGCTACAGCCTATCAGTAGGCTAAAGCTGCATATTCCTAGTGCGAATCGTATCAATGTTTTCATAAAGAGAAATAACTATGAGAAGTAAGGCAAACAAAGCTAATCATTATGCCTCAAAATCCTGATAATCTACCATTTTTTGTTGATCTAAACCTAGGGTTAATCATCATTGCTGCCGACGAGTTGATATTTTCTCACCATACCTCTCAATTGGTGGTAGCTCAAGCCGAGTAATTCTGCAGCTTGTCTTTGATTAAACTTACTGGCATTGAGCGCGGCACTCAGTAGTTGTCTATCCTGATCCTCCTGCCACATTTTGTAATCCATCGGAAATTCAAAGCCAGTGGTGTAAGTATGGCGTTCTGTGGAGAGATTGCCAGTAAGGTCATCTGGTTTGTGCCACTCATTAGCAAAAGGGTTAAAAACCAAGTTTTCAATCGGATGGGAGGCCGTTCCATGTTGATAGACAGCACGCTCCACGACATTTTTAAGTTCACGCACATTTCCCGGCCACAAGTAGTGTTGAAGCTGATCTGCCGCTTCTGCACTAAACCCGACAAAGAGCGCTAAGTTCAGTTCACGGCACATCTTAATCGCGTAATACTCAGCAAGTGGCATAATATCTTCTTTTCGCTCTCTTAGCGGTGGAAGCTGGATCACATCAAAGGCCAGTCGGTCGAGTAAGTCAGCTCGAAACTTTCCAATTTCAGCTAATTGTGGAAGATTAGCATTGGTTGCACAGACGATACGGACATTCGCATTAAGCCGTTGGCTACCGCCGACACGTTCGTAATGTCCATATTCAATCACTCGGAGTAGTTTCTCTTGCACAGCAAGCGGCGCGGTGGCGAGCTCGTCCAAAAAAAGAGTTCCACCTTCCGCCCGTTCAAATCGTCCTTGGTGACGTCCTTTGGCTCCGGTAAACGAGCCTGATTCATGACCAAAGAGCTCAGAGTCAATTAACCCTTCACTCAAGGTTGAACAGTTTAACGAAACCAGTGGTTGGTCCCAACGTTTGGAAAGATAGTGTAAGCGCTGAGCGATTAACTCTTTGCCCGTTCCCCGTTCGCCAATAATTAATACCGGCCTATCAATCGGTGCAAGCTTAGAGACTTTATCCAGTACCGATAAAAATTGAGGCGCTTCACCCAGTAAGTTTTGTTGCATGTTCACTCTCCACACTGTGATTGAAAGGGTGGTTAAATTCACCAACTCTTGGCGAAAATCATCATAGCACAGTAATCTTATTCTATGAGATATTATCTAATTTATTGATTATAAATAGATTTATATATGGCATGAAACTTGGTTATCTCTTCTCGTCTTAACGTTTTGAGCGATTCAAAATAGCTCACCAATAACTACATCGTCATGAACAACTAATCAGGAGATTGAACATGGGTATTTTTTCTCGTTTTGCCGATATCGTAAACTCGAATATCAGTGCACTGTTAGATAAAGCGGAAGATCCTGAAAAGATGATCCGCTTAATCATCCAAGAGATGGAAGACACCTTGGTGGAAGTACGCACCAATTCGGCCAAAGCTATTGCGGATAAGAAAGAGCTCGCGCGTAAAGTGGATTCTATGGCCTCTCATATTGAAGATTGGCAACAGAAAGCGACCTTGGCGCTTGCTAAACAGCGTGAAGATCTCGCTCGCGCTGCTTTAATTGAAAAAAAGAAATTGCAAGAAATGCAGAAAGGCTTGCACACTGAACAAACCTTGGTAGAAGAAACTATCGATAAATTGACTGGGGAAATCGGTAAGTTAGAGGCCAAAATTGCCGAAACACGGGTGAAGCAACAAGCTTTGGCACTTCGTAGCCAAACTGCGCACAACCGTCGTGATGTGCAACGTCATTTGCATACTAGCCGTACTGATGAAGCGATGGCGAAGTTTGAGCAGTACTCGCGTAAAGTCGATGAACTTGAAGCTGAAGCCGATCTCTACGCTATGTCCGGTAACGCTAAGTCACTCGACCAAGAATTTGCTGAACTTCAAGCGCAAGATGAAATTGAACAAGAGCTAGCAAAACTGAAACAACAAATGGACAAAAACCAATAACGAGGAGTGGCATATATGTCATCATTTTTTATCGCAGGTCCACTGATTGTCTTTTTGATTTTTGTTGCACCGATATGGCTTTTTCTGCATTACAGAGGTAAACGATATAGCAGCAACTCATTGTCACAAGAGGATTTAGAGCGGATCAAAGCGTTATCTGAAAAAGCGGAAAAACTGCAAAGCCGTGTTGAAACCCTTGAACGCATCTTAGATGCTGAATCACCGACTTGGAGGCAAAATCATGGCTAGCCGAGAACTCTATAAAGATCCGGTCAATGGCAAAATAGCTGGCGTATGCGCTGGGCTTGCTAATTATCTTGGGTTAGAAGTTTGGTTGGTGCGTATATTGGTCATCTCGGCTGCACTACTCGGTGGTGGTTTTTTAGTGCTTTTAGCTTATATGGCTTTGATGCTGATGTTAGAAAAGCAGCCTACTCAGTATGTTGAAACGCTAAAAGCCCAACGCGAACATACATTGAAGAATAAGCCTTGGGAGCAAGGACAAACCGCCGAAGCTTTGCTGGCGACATTGGATCAAGATTTAACTCGAGTGGATCAGAAAATCCGTAAAATGGAGGCTTATGTCACCTCTGAAGCATTTAAAGTCAATCGTGAGTTTAATCAGCTTTAAAAGCAAAGCTGGCACGTAGATTTGCAGTGTCATTGTTCAACTGACACTGAAAATGAAGGTAAGGGTAAGGAAACAAAAAATGAAGCATCATACAGAAATGACTTGTGCATGGGCGATGAATCACCCTTTAGAGCGCGATTATCACGATAATGAGTGGGGCATTCCCGTTTACGATGATGTCAAGTTGTTCGAATTTTTGACGTTAGAAGGTGCGCAAGCTGGGCTGAGCTGGATTACGATTTTGAAAAAGCGCGAAGGTTATCGCTTAGCCTTTGACGGTTATGATCTTGAAAAACTGGCTCAGTACGACGAAACGCGGGCACCTTACATTATCGAACATTTCGATGTGGTGAAGCACAAAGGAAAAATTGCCTCTGTCTATTCCAATGCACGAGCGGCTTTACTGTTGCAGCAAGAGTATGGTTCCTTATCCAAAGCATTGTGGCAGTTTGTGGATGGTCAACCAGTGCTCAATCATTGGCAGCAGATGAGTGATATCCCTACATCGACGCCCACGTCTAAGGCGATGAGCCAATTTCTAAAGAAAAAAGGCTTCAAGTTTATTGGCGAAACGATTTGTTATGCTTTTATGCAGGCGGTGGGTATGGTGAACGATCATTTGGCTGATTGCCCCAAGCGTTAATTTTTCTGGGCAACCTAATATGCAAAAGACCGCTGAAGATTCAGCGGCCTTTTGGTCTTCCGCTCATATTATGCACGCAGAGCAAGCTGTGCACTGTAGCGTTCTAATCCCGCTTTTAGATCAGCGATCAGATCGTCTACATCTTCAAGACCAATATGCACTCGAATCAGTGTACCTGCAAAGTGCGGGTGTGCGACGGTTCTTAAACTATCAAAGCTTTTGGGTTCATTAGCTAAAATCAGGCTTTCAAACCCACCCCATGAAAAGCCCATACTAAAATGTTGCATGCCATCGAGCAAAGCCGTCGTAGCTTTTGTATCACTGCTCTTTAATACAAATGAAAACAGCCCGTTACCACCAGTGAAATCACGCTGATAAAACTCATGTCCAGGACAAGTCTCTAACGCAGGATGGCGAACGTGATCCACTTCAGGTTGTTCTGCTAACCAGTGCGCAATGGCTAAGCTATTTTGAGCATGTTGACGTAAGCGAACATCTAACGTTCTCAGCCCTCGTAGCCCTAAATAAGCGTCATCAGGTGAGACACATTGTCCCATCAAATAGCTTTGCTCTCGCAATTGATCCCAGCATTTTTCATTGGCAATCGCTGTTCCTAACATCACGTCTGAGTGGCCAACAATGTATTTTGTCGCCGCTTGGATCGAAATATCAACACCATGTTCAAAAGGTGAAAAGTTCACGCCCGCCGCCCAAGTGTTATCCAGCATGACAATGATGTCATGTTCATGTGCAACCTGCGCTAAGGTTGGGATATCTTGCACTTCCATCGTGATCGAACCGGGTGATTCAGTGAACAACACTTTGGTATTGGGTTGGATCAAAGCACGGATTCCTTCACCTATGGTCGGTGGGTAGTAGGTCGTTTCTATGCCCATTTTTTTCATGATTTTTTCACAAAAATCACGAGTAGGTTCATAGCAAGTGTCGACCATCAGAATATGGTCACCCGTTTGCACAAAGGAAAGAATACTATTGGCAATGGCGGCCGCACCGCAAGGGAAAAGCGCGCAACCGACACCACCTTCAATTTCCACCATTGCTTCTTGGAACGCAAAGTGCGTATGAGTACCACGGCGTCCATAAAAAAGTGTTTTATTAGCCCGATTGACAGTCGCATGATTTTTTTCAGCCACACTATCAAATACAACGGTAGAGGCGCGCTGAATAGGTGGGTTGACAACGCCATTGGTCCACTTTTTACTACGACCCGCATTGACCAACTGTGTTTTTTTACCTTCTGACATCCGAAATCCTTGTCTGGGAGAGAGTTCGTTATTTAAAACATGGAGTTGCCTAGCTTGGCAACCCCAGTCAGATAAAAAGTTTATAGCAGAGGGTTAAACAGATAGAACAATCGTTCAAAAAACCTATGATACAGTGGGCGTTGCTCCCATATTGGTAGCTCAACCAAGTGAGATTGTTCTATATAGTGTTGCTGTAGCCAGTTCATTTCCTGAGTGAAGGATTGGTCTTCAATCGCGAGCGTGACTTCAAAATTGAGCCATAGGCTGCGCATATCGATATTCACTGTACCGACAAGACAGAACTGGTTATCGATCACGACGGATTTAGTGTGCAGCAAGCCACCGTAGAATTCGTATATTTTCACACCGGCTTCGAGCAACTCACCATAAAAGGCGCGAGAGGCCCATTTGACCATCAATGAGTCATTTTTATGTGGAATAATGATCTCAACATTGATACCGCGCTGAGCGGTCATTTTTAGCGTTGCTAATAGGTCTGCACTAGGCACAAAGTAAGGGGTAGTGATCCTAACGGATTGGTTTGACTGATTAATCGCCAGTGTTAACACTTGGGAGATTAAGTTTTCTGGCATACCAGGGCCTGAAGGGACAACCTGTACAGGATGATGGGGCTGATCCGGACCAATTGTGCATTCTGGTTGTGCTGGTAACATACGTGTTCCCGTTTCCACCTCCCAATCCCAGCAATGTACTGCGGACAGCACATTGACCGCAGGCCCAGTAATACGAACCATAATATCGACCCATTGACCCACACCGGAGTTTTGCTTGAAATAGGCCGGGTCAACCAAATTCATCGAGCCTGTGTAGGCAATTTTATCGTCGATAACAATGATTTTACGATGTTGGCGTAGGTCTAAGCGGCGTAAGAACATCCGCCACGGGCTCACTTCTAACGCTTGGACGACTTCAACTCCTGCGTCTTTCATCATGGTATACCAATGACTTTTGAAGAAGCGGGGGCTCCCTGCGGAATCAAGCAGCAGCTTAACGTGTACACCTCGTTTGGCCGCTTGGATCAGAGCCGACGCAACCGAATCCGCCAATCCACCTGGGTGCCAAATATAAAAGACCATTTGAATGCTGGTGTGAGCTTGTTCAATGTCGGCAATAATGGAATGCAGAATTTCGTTAGGGGAGGTTTGCAGTGATAACGTATTACCACTTAAGGCCGGAATCCCCATACGGTGGTTACACAGTTCATCAATTTTATAAATTTGAGCACCCATTCCCTCAGGGGCATGAGCTTGGCAATCGTTAAGCCGTCTAAACCAATCACCAAATGGAGCAAACATTTCCTTGGCACGCTCTGCACGCTTGCGCCCTAAATTTAGCTCACCAAAAAGAAAGTAGCAGATCACTCCCACAATCGGAATGATATAAATCACCATCAGCCAAGCCAGAGAAACACTCACCGCTCGGCGTTTCAACACAACGCGTAGCGTGACTGCGGCGACCAAAAACCAATAGAGTGCGATGCCTGCTAAAGTAAGAACGTGGTAAACCTTGTCCATGCCATTAATCTTGTCGATAGAATAAGTCACGATAGTAAAGGGAAAGGGAAAAGTAAGGAAGTTTATCGCGTGAATAATATGAAAATAGTAACAGATGAATCGTGTTACTAAAGTGATCATAGCAGTTTAAAAAAATGATCTGAGGATAAAAAAGCAACAATTGAACTATAAAACTACGGTCTAATCCATAATTTATATCGTTCGGACTTTCAATTTTAATCTCAAACTGTTTTACTTGCCACCATCTCAGTGCGACTAAAAATTATAACTTGTGTAATTAAAAGTTTACACTCACTTTTAGCACTGCCTAACAAACACAACATTGGTAAATAGTTTATGGCAAGTAGTTCAAGAGGTCATTTCTCATCGAGACTTGGTTTTATTATGGCGGCTGCAGGTTCTGCGGTTGGCCTAGGGAATGTGTGGGGTTTTCCGACCAAAGCGGCAAGTAATGGTGGCGCGGCATTTTTAGTGATTTATTTGGCAATGGTATTCTTGCTGGCGTTTCCAATGCTGGTTGCGGAATTGACGATCGGGCGACATGGACAATCTAACCCCATCGCTTCTTTAAGAAGTATCTGGACCAAAAATCGTGCGGCGGCGGCACTGTTTGGCATTATCGCGATGATTGCCTCATCGATGATCCTCAGTTTTTACTCCATTCTTGCCGGATGGCTTATGGGTTTTGCGGCATCCCCTATATTAGGCCTGTTGGGTTTACAGACGGCGGCCGATTGGTTAGTGAATTTTAGCGGCTTACGCAATGTTTTACTGGCTCTCGCATTTTCTTTGCTCACTATTTATGTTGTGCGAAAAGGTGTCGCGGACGGCATTGAAAAATGGTCTACCCGTTTGATGCCAGTGCTTTTTATTCTATTCGGCGCCATGATTGCTTATATCTTTACCCAAGATGGGGCAATGGAAGGATTGAAGATGTATTTGATCCCTGATATTGCGCACATCACTCCCAGTTTATTAGTAGACGCAATGGGGCAAGCTTTCTTCTCTCTCTCTTTAGGTGTTGGAGCGATGATCGTTTATGGCTCATATCTTAAGAAAGATGTTAATTTGCCAAAAACAGCGGCGCAAGTCGCGGCGATTGATACGGGAGTGGCGTTTGCCGCTGGCCTTTTGATTCTCCCAGCAATGTTTGTGGCTAAAAATCATGGTGTCGAAATTTTTGATGATGCAGGCAACTTGATGAGTTCGGGCGATTTAGTCTTCACCGTGCTGCCTGCGATGTTTGATAATATGGGCAGTGCAGGGGTGTTGCTCGGCTTTGGTTTCTTTATTTTGATGGTTATCGCAGCGCTAACTTCTTCAATTTCTATGCTAGAAGTACCAGTATCTTGCGCGCAAGATGAACTAAAAATGACTCGTAGCCAAGCAACATGGATGATCGGTGGAGCCATTGCGCTGCTGAGCATCATCATTTCCCTTAACTTTGGGGCGTTATTTAACCTAGTGGCTAACGTCTCGACCGTCTATATGCAACCTTTATTAGGTGTGGTTTGGGCTATTGTGGTGGGTTGGGTTTGGCATCGTAATAAATTGCTTGATGAGATCAAACAAGGTAACCCAGACATTGCACAAAGCCTATTCTGGAAAATTTGGCCATGGTACGTGCGTTTTGTTTGCCCCGTGGCGATTTTAATGGTCTTTGCATATTCATTAATTTAGCGCATTCCTAAGGCTCTCATCCGAGAGCCTTTTTATCATCCTACAGCCTTGAACCTTGCATTTATTGGTATCTGTGTTGTTTAACGCTATACTCAGCCGCCTATTCTGCAGTTAGTGATTCACATGTTTGATATTCTTTATACTCACAATGATTTTCTCATCATCAACAAGCATCCCAATGTTTCTGTACACAAAGATGACGGGGATACGATGCTGCTGCAAGAAGTGGGTAAGGTTTCAGGTGATGGCCAGCTCTACTTAGTTCATCGGTTGGATAAAATGACGTCCGGCATTTTATTACTTGCCCGCCACCAAGCTGCGGCCAGTGAGTTGTCTAAAAACTTTGCAGCAAGGGAAGTCGAGAAATTCTATCTTGCCATTGGCAGTAAAAAGCCTAAAAAGAAACAGGGTTTGATAAGCGGTGATATGGAACGCTCTCGACGTTCGTCGTGGAAGTTAGTAGCGACACAAAATAACCCTGCAGTAACGCAGTTTTTTTCCTGTTCTGCTGAGCCGGGTGAACGTCTCTTTTTATGTAAACCTTTTACCGGAAAAACCCACCAAATTAGGGTTGCTTTGAAATCACTCGGCTCTGCGATTGTCGGTGACCCGATTTATCATTCTCATGATGATTCAGATAGAGGCTATCTACACGCTTTTGCGTTACGTTTTTGCTATCAGGATCAGTGGTATCAATTTATCTGCGACCCACGCAATCAAGTAGCGATGGGGCAGAAATGGAACTCAGACATTGTTAGCCAAGGGATTGAATCTTGGTTAACACCTTGGAATCTAGTTTGGCCGAAAGTAAACAAATGACAGAACAAACAATGCAACGCTCAGCGCTTTCTCACTTTTTTACCCATATTGAGCAGCAGCTCTCCTGCAATACCGGTGAAATTCGCCGCTTATTTCATGGCCGAGGTCGTCAGTGGCCAGGTCTAGAACAGCTCACCTGTGACTGGTTGCAAGGGCAGTTAGTCGTCAACTTATTTAAAAATGTCGAAGAAGATTTTCTCGCGGAGTTAAAAGCGGGTTTGTCGCACCTAACAACCCGTCCGTTATGGCTAGAAAAGCAAGGTCGTTGTGTTTTACTTCAGCATCGATATGCCGATGGCGCGCCTTCAGAAACAGTATGGGGAGAATTAGAGCCTTTCCCTGTGGTGGTCGAAAATGGCTTAAAGTACCAATTGAGCATTGGGCGTAACCAGAATTTCGGGCTGTTTTTGGATATGCGCTACGGCCGTGAGTGGGTTTCATCTCACGCTAAACATAAAAATGTACTGAATCTATTTGCCTATACTTGCGGTTTTTCAGTAGCAGCTATTGCTGGTGGTGCTGACCAAGTTGTGAATGTCGATATGGCCAAAGCATCACTGGCTAAAGGCCGTGAAAACCATCAATTGAATGGCCACAATCTCAATTCAGTGAAGTTTCTTGGACATGATATTTTCAAGTCTTGGGGAAAAATCAAAAAATCAGGGCCATATGATCTGATTATTATTGATCCTCCTTCGTTTCAAAAAGGCAGCTTTGCGCTGACTAAAGATTATCAACGTATCTTACGCCGTTTACCAGAGTTGTTAGAACAAGGCGGCGAAGTGCTTGCATGCGTTAATTCACCAGCCGTAACCTGCGACTTTTTAATCGAAGGGATGAAGGTGGAAGCGCCATCACTTACTTTTCAAGCTCGCCTAGAAAACCCACCAGAGTTTGAAGATATTGATCCGCAAGCCAGCCTGAAAGCACTGATTTTCTCCTAAGTAGAATGGAGACTAGGTAAGATCACGCCATAATAAAGTTGGTTATGGTGTGATTGCTCTCGACTTCAGGAATTATTAATTTTCCAAAATATGTTCAATCGGTGAGGGTTTAGAATAGATGAATCCTTGGATAAGATACACAGCACGAGTAGCAAGATAATCAACTTGGTCTCCGCGTTCAACGCCTTCAGCAATAATTTCAATATTAGCTTCTTGTGCTGAGAGAATAATGGAATTGAGTACCTTTATTTTTAAATCGTCAGTTCCAATCGTATCAATAAACATCTTGTCTATTTTAATACAAGAAATACCAAGATTTTGTATATATGAGTAACCACCGTAGCCTGTCCCAAAATCATCAATTTTGAACTTATAGCCTTTTGCCATAAGATGAGATAATGCCCTACCTGCATTTTCAATATTAATAAATGGCGTTCTTTCTGTTATTTCAAAATGAATCTGTTTGCTGGTCGGCCAATTGAGTTCTTCTAGGGTTTCTGCTAAGCCACCACTTTCAATGTGGGCCGGAACGATATTGATACTCACCCATTGCTGCACGTCGAATTGTTCTAAATCATCAATTACTTTTCTTATGATTTGATTCGTTATCTGGATGATTAAACCGGATGTTTCCGCCGGACTAACGAACTCATTTGGTGGAACCATCTCCTTGCCTTTGCACCAACGAACTAAGATCTCATAGCCAACAACTCTCTCTTCTCGGCTATCAAGAATGGCTTGGTAGTAAGGGATGAATTGTTTATCTTTAATGCCTTTAAGAATTAATCCTTGAATTGAGTTTCTATAATTTCTGAACTTTAAATAAAAAACAGATAATAAGATACCAATTGCTAGCGCAATGGGATAACC
>NZ_CAWNMS010000051.1:0-38142 GCF_963875605.1 Vibrio sp. V04_P4A5T148 | reverse complement strand
GTATTGAGGTTGCAGAGCAATACAATATTCCTGTGTTCATGATTGTGAAAACAGAACAAGGTTTTGAAGAGATTGCCTCCAGCGCATTTAAGCCATTTCTAAATAAAAAGTGAGTTAAGTTATGAATACTTTTTTCATTACATTCAGTGTATTTCTGTGTGTCATTGCCGCGATGGCGGTTGGCTATGTCTTTCAAAAGAAAGTAGTCAAAGGCAGCTGTGGTGGATTAGGTGCTGTTGGCATTGAAAAAGTGTGCAATTGCCCAGAGCCTTGTGATGCACGTAAAAAACGCGAAGCTAAGGCCGCAGCAAGAGCTGAAAAGTTAGCGCATTGGGAAAAAGATCGTATCGCCTGAGCTACGATTGAAGAGCCTGTTTTGTGCAGGCTCTTTAATTTTTAAAAGCAATTCATTTCAATCCATAGAAACCAAGAATATACTGTTCATGTACACAGTCCTTTGATGGTTTTGAATTGGAAAATAAAATCAAAAAAATTATCCATATTGATATGGATTGTTTCTACGCTGCGGTAGAAATGCGTGATAACCCCGAATATAGGCATCGCCCTCTAGCCGTTGGTGGTCATGAAAAGCAGCGTGGTGTGTTAAGTACTTGCAATTATGAAGCGAGGAAATTTGGCGTTCGTTCCGCCATGCCGACCGCTCAAGCTTTAAAATTATGCCCCAATCTGCTGGTCGTTCCGGGGCGAATGTCGGTATACAAAGCTATCTCCATTCAAATCCGACAGATATTCGAACGTTATACTTCCATTATTGAGCCGTTATCATTAGATGAAGCATTTCTTGATGTGAGTGATTCACCGCTATGTCAAGGAAGCGCAACATTGATAGCTCAAGCTATTCGCTATGATATTCATAACGAACTTCAACTGACAGCCTCTGCAGGTGTAGCACCTGTAAAATTTTTGGCTAAAGTGGCCTCTGATATGAATAAGCCTAACGGCCAATTTGTAATACCACCCGATAAAGTACAGCAGGTGGTCGATTCATTGCCGCTAGAGAAAATACCCGGTGTCGGTAAGGTTAGTCTGGAAAAGTTGCACCAAGCGGGTTTTTATAAGTGTGAAGATATTAAGCTAACAGACTATCGAGACCTACTTCGTAACTTTGGCAGATTAGGCGCTTCACTATGGAAGAAAAGTCATGGAATTGATAATCGCGAAGTCGTGACCGAGAGGGAGCGCAAATCATTAGGTGTCGAAAGAACATTTAGTCAAAATATCTCAAGTTATGAAGAGTGCTGGCAGGTGATTGAACATCATCTCTACCCAGAGATAAAAGCGAGGTTAGACAGAGCGAGTGTTGATGGTTCGATTGTTAAACAAGGGATCAAAGTCAAGTTTGCCGATTTTCAACTTACGACGATTGAGCATCTTCATCCACAGTTAGAGCTCAATGATTTTCGAACCCTTTTGGAGAATATTTTGTTACGGCAAAATGGGCGAGAAATTCGCTTACTTGGTTTACAGGTGATGTTAAAGCCAGAAATGCTCAATAAGCAGCTCAGTTTTTTTTAAATTAGTGAAACAAACTAACATTTATGTCATTAAATTGACGGTTTTTAGGTTGAAATCATTTATATTGCTAGCGAGAAGCACTAACTCATCAAATATCCACACCTGATATGGTTAGTCATAAAACGATCGATGAGAGAAAACAATGAAAAAAGTAGTGTTAGTCACTTTAATGTTGCTGAGCTCCCCTTTGTGGGCAGCGCAGTGCCGAGTTGATGTGAACCATGAAGTTCACCTTGATGGTGATAAGGTTGAAATTCTTAAAACGAGCACCGACACTGTTTTGATAGATAAACAGAATAATCTCTATATCCGTGGTGAAAAGATGGAACTCGACAGTGAGCAGAAAACGGCCCTTGAGCAGTATAGAGAAAGCATGAATGCTTCATTGCCTAAAGTAAAACAGATGGCGAGTGATGGCTTAGCGTTGGCGAATGATATTTTGGATGATGTTGCGAAAAGTATTGAATCTCCCAACGCCTTCGATAGCGCCAAGCAATCCATGGCTGCTTTTTTTACTAATATTGAATCTCGTTATTATAAAGATGGCGAGCTGGTTCTCCCTGCGCAGACTTTTGAATCAATGACGCAAACTTGGGCCGATGATTTTGAAAAAGCGAAAGCTTTATTTAACAAAGAGTTTATATCCGGTGCCTTCGATGCTCTTTCACTGAAAATGAGAGAAGAGGGTGGATTAAATATCACAAAATTGACCGATACCATGGCGGACTTAAAAGTTAAGTTAGCCGAGCGAATTCAAGAAAACGCCACCACAATTCAAAAAGAGAGTCGTGATTTTTGTGAGTCTCTTGATGATATGGTTGAGCAGGAGCAACAACTGCACCAAAAAATACCAGTATTAAAAGATTATCAAGTCTTTACCATCTAAACTTAAAGAGCACATTCAGTGCTCTTTATTTGTCTCTATGATGTTATGTTAATTTGCTGGTATGGATGTCGTTTAATAATTTTAGTTTGAGATGGTTAACAGCATTAGTTTCAATAGCCTTCGTTGTGCTGTTTGTTCTGTGCTACCTATTATTTAAGTTTACATGGTCTTATGATCGCGCCGTTGAAGATGCTCTTTCTTTGCAACGTGATGAGATAAACCGAGTCCAAACTATTCTTAACATGCAAAAGACAGATATGGGAGTATCGTTAGTTGATTATGCTGCATGGAATGAAATGGCCAATTTTATTGCCAAACCTAACGATGAGTTTATTCGCGATAGTATTGGTAATCATGTATTTGAATCTAAAGTGCTCGATGGTATTTTTATTTTTAATCCGGATGTGCAATTAGTTTGGGGCCAGCGCTACGACTATGATACTGGCCATGAAGCCAGTTATGATGCGATTCGATATAATTTTGGTGATATTTTAGCGGACGCGATGAAAGCACCGAAAGATTTTATCAAACAGAATCTCAGTTTTATCGTGATAGACGACAAACCTTTTATCGTTGCAACCTCTCGGGTTTGTAATAGTGACGCAAAGGAGTGCGACAAAGGTTATTTACTTTTTTTAAAAAGGATCAGTGAGCAGTTTATCAACGAACTTGTGACTGCTACTGGGGTGAATGTGGAAGTGATGTTGATCAAGAAGCGTAATGATCAACCGATTGTAGCGCCACACAATGACAATATCTCCTACCTTGAAATGCTTGATTATCGTAATCGCCTCACTGTATTAATTAAAATAAATCATACCGTTAAAGTACCACCGTTTATTCAATGGCAGGAGCTTTCAGGGCTTGCTGCTTTCTCTATCCTGATGTTTTTCTTGAACTTGCTTGTAGCGAATAAAGTGGTCAAGCCAATCAATGATGCCAATCAAGTTCTGGAGCAATTTAAAGCATCGGGTGGAAAGATGCCTAGTGAGCGATCCTTCATATCAAAGGAAATGAAAGAGTTTTCTCGTACGATGAACCAAATAGTATGGGAGCTGGAAACCAGTCGACGCGAACTAAAATGGCAATCAGAGCACGATCCACTCACACGTATTGCGAACCGCCGTCGTTTAGAAAAGGTCTTTAAAAGCTATATTGTTGATTATCAATTTAGACATATCGTATTGTTTTTAATTGATATTGACTATTTTAAATTGTTCAATGATCACTACGGCCACTTAGAGGGTGATGAAGCATTGAAATCTGTTGCGACCAGCTTAAAAAAATTGGATTTTGGCGGTGAAAAACTGGTAGCTCGCTTTGGTGGAGAAGAGTTTTGTGTAGTTTTGGCGAGCGACATCGAAATTGATGGTCAAGCTTACGCTAAACGACTGATCGAATCGATTGAATCGCTGCGCATTACCCACCAATTTTCCCCGACTAAGAAGACGCTTTCAATCAGCGTTGGAGGGGTTGAAATTGATACCCCACAGTTGAATCACTATCTAGATTTCTTTCATGTGGCTGATAGAGCACTTTATGCAGTCAAAGCACAAGGAAGAGGTCGTTATCTCGTGCAAAAGTTCACCTCTAATCTCCCGTCAATATTGCCTGTTCAATAATCTTTACGCAGTAAATTCTGTTTATTTTTGCAATGCTTGTTTAATTCATAAGCAGTGTAATTGCTCTATTTAATTGCCTGTATTACTGTACTAGCTAACTAGTCTATTGATATTTATGTGAGTGGTATGACACAGTCTGATTCTCGTGAACATTTTGGTTCACGTCTTGGTTTTATTCTTGCGGCGGCGGGTGCGGCAGTTGGCCTAGGTAATATCTGGGGCTTTCCAACCCAAGCGGCAAGCAACGGCGGCGGCGCATTCTTATTGGTTTATTTGGTGATGATCATGGTCGTTGCCTTCCCTATGTTAGTGGTTGAAATGGCGATAGGCCGTTTTGGGCAAGCAAACCCTGTTGATAGCATGCGCTCATTAACGCCTCATCCACTAGGTAAAATGGTCGGTGGCTTTGTTGGTTGGATTGGCTTGAGTGTTCCGAGTGCGGTACTGGCGTTTTACAGCATCGTCGGTGGCTGGCTAATCTGCTTTTTACTCGGTGCGATGACAGAGTTATTGGGTTTTGTGGAAATCACAGCTTGGTTGAAAGGGTTTAGTGTTGAGCGTAACTTATTCGGAACCTTAGTGTTTTATATTTTGACGATTCTAATCGTGCAAGGTGGTGTTAAAGACGGGATTGAAAAATGGTCAACGCGTTTAATGCCTGCATTGTTTGTACTGTTTGGTGTGCTGTTTGTTTACATCATGATGCAAACTGGAGCTATGGAAGGTTTACAACACTATTTAGTCCCTGATTTTTCAAAGGTGTTTGACAGACATCTCTTACTGGCGGCAATGGGACAAGGTTTCTTCTCATTAACCATTGGTGGCTGCTCGATGCTGATTTACGGATCTTATCTGAGTAAGCAAGAAAACCTGCCGAAGATGGCACTAAATGTGACTTTAGTTGATACCGCCGTGGCTTTCATTGCTGGCCTTGTTGTGTTGCCTGCGATGTTTGTTGCGATGCATAAAGGGGTGGAAATCTATGCCGCTGATGGTTCTTTACTCAATTCAGATACGCTCGTTTTTACTGTGTTGCCATTGATGTTTGATAGTCTTGGTTGGATGGGGCAGGTGTTTGCTATCGTATTTTTCACTTTACTGACGATCGCCGCGTTAACCTCTTCTATCTCTATGCTGGAATGCCCTGTAGCCTTAGTCAGCGAGCGTTTTAATACGAAACGCGCACCAACAAGCTGGATATTAGGCGCGTTAATTGCGCTAGTCAGTGTCGTTATTGTTTATAATTTTGGTGCGCTATTTGGCTTAGTGGCAACGGTTGCGACGCAATATTTGCAGCCGACAGCAGCGCTGATGTTCTGCCTATTTGGCGGTTGGGTATGGCGTCGTCACGCGAAGGTCAAAGAGTTAGAACAAGGTTTCCCTGAGTTCCAATTGGGTTGGTTTGGTAAAATCTGGCCTTGGTATGTGAAATTTGTCTGCCCTGTATTAGTGGCTACGGTGATTTGGGCCTCGTTCGGTTAGTGAGTTACTTTCTTCATCCCACTCACGCTTAAACAGCATAAAGCCCTTTGAATAAGGGCTTTATTATTGAACTTATGTTTCTCTATTGTTTAGACTTATCGACAATCTAGACCATCGACGGCGGCATCAAGTGTCCCGTGGTCAGAGGTTCTAAATCGCTGTCTGCGACCTCTTCAATAAAATCGCCCACGACTTGCTCAACCATCTCATCGCTTTGCGAGAAGTAGGCGAGATGGAATACGGCATCTCCTTCATTAACAAGAGGCAGAGTTTGTTGGCCAATCACAATACCCCCCTTATTGGCTCTTAATTCGACTTCGACATGACCAAGCGGTGAGTTGATATAGGCAAGCACTTGTCCTTTTTCGACCTTGTCACCAAGCGTCACCACAGTGCGCAAGATGCCATCGCTTTCGGCTCTGAGCCAACTGGTTGATTTTGCGATGATCGATGTCGGTACGGCCTTGCGACTTTTGCGCATCATACCAATGGCTTGCATGGTGCGTTTCACACCGACAATACCCGCATTGATGGCAATAGGTTCAAATTTCAGCGCTTCACCTGCTTCATAAGTTAATACTGTGATGCCTGATTTCTCTGCTTCACTTCTGAGCGAGCCATTACGCAGTGGAGAGTCGATGATCACTGGGGTTGCAAATGCTTGGGCAATACGCAAGGTTTCAGGATTAGTGAGATCGGCGCGGATTTGTGGCAAATTCGTGCGATGAATAGCACCAGTATGCAGGTCAATGATGTAATCACAACGTAAAGCGACTTGGGAAAAGAAAGTATGTGCAATGCGAGAGGCGAGGGAGCCTGTTTCACTTCCAGGGAAGCAGCGATTGAGATCGCGTCGATCAGGAAGGTAGCGAGATTTATGAATAAAGCCAAAGGCATTGACGATGGGGACAACAATCAGTGTCCCTTTTAGTTTTTGCGGGTCGATGGAGTTGATCAGTTGACGGACTATTTCAACGCCGTTCAGTTCATCACCATGGATGGCGGCATTGATCATCAAGGTTGGGCCAGTGGATATTCCATTAATGATTTCGATAGGGATAGAGAGTGGCGAGTGTGTATAAAGCTTGGCCGCTTCTAGCTCCATTGCCTTGCGCGTTCCTGGGGGAACTGAATCCCCCAGAAAATGAAATGCTGTGTTTTTCCTAACCTTTGCCACGTGTTTTTGTCCCTTTCGTTGCCGCATTTTTTTCAATAAATTCGACAATCAACCCGGCGATATCTTTACCAGTAGCAGCTTCAATACCTTCAAGACCTGGCGATGAATTGACTTCCATCACTAGTGGGCCACGTTCCGATCGCAAAAGATCCACACCCGCAACATTGAGACCCATAATCTTCGCCGCATCGATAGCCGTCTTACGTTCTAGAGGGGTAATTTTTACCAAAGAGGCCGTTCCGCCGCGGTGTAGATTAGAGCGAAACTCACCATCGGCACCTTGCCGTTTCATGGCTGCGATAACTTTGTCGCCAATAACGAAACAGCGAATATCGGCGCCACCAGCCTCTTTGATGTACTCTTGCACCATGATATTGGCTTTCAAGCCCATGAACGCTTCGATCACACTTTCTGCTGCTTTGCGTGTTTCCGCTAACACTACACCGATGCCTTGAGTTCCTTCAAGTAATTTAATTACTACCGGTGCTCCTCCGACCATGTCGAGTAAGTCTTTGACATCATCGGGTTTGCTGGCGAAACCAGTAATTGGCATACCAATGCCGCGACGAGACAATAGCTGCATTGAGCGAAGTTTATCTCTGGAACGGCTAATAGCCACAGATTCATTGACGGGATAAACCCCCATCATTTCAAATTGGCGTAATACTGCAGTACCGTAAAACGTAACGGATGCACCAATACGAGGAATGACTGCATCAAAACCCGCTAACTCTTCACCTTTAAAGTGAATTTCGGGTTTTTCAGAATTGATATTCATATAGCAACGCAGCCCATCAATCACTTTGACTTGGTGGCCACGGCTTTTACACGCTTCAATTAGACGCTTGGTTGAATACAACGAAGCATTACGTGACAGAATACCAATTTTCATTATTTGCTCTCCTCGAAAGCGATTAAAAACGATTTAGTAGGATCAACTAAAATTCGATGGTGCATTGCGGTGCGACCTAATAGCATGCGAAAACCCATATTTTCGCGATTGGTTAACGTTATTTCAATGGGCCAAGTTTGGTCGCCCAAACTAACGTCTGACTGAATAACGTAACGGGATTCTTCATGGCCGCCAGAATCACGGACGATTCGTTCATCGAGGACCTTAGCTTCACAAACCGTGACTTTTTCATTATTACGTTGCAAAGGATGGATCCAAAAGCGAACCCAAAGAGCCTCTTCTTTGGTGAAGCTCTCTACCTTAAATGCGTGTAAGCACGACGTGCGGGCTCCGGTATCGACTTTGGCATTAATTTGCTCAATACCTAACCCTGGAAGGCTGAGAGTTTCTCGCCATCCGACAATCATTTTTTCTTTCATCGCAGTTTCAATATTTTTGGAGAATGTAAGACGCCGCTAAGGAGTAGCCGCATCCCCGATACAACTTTTAAATGGTGTTATCGCTTGAAGAGAGTGTGGTGAATAACTCTAGGAACTTCAAGGGGGCGAACTCTAGCAGTCACAAAAAATGTGCGCTAATGAAATTAATTTGCCTTATCGATAAAATTAATTGATAGAAAAAGAGGTAAGGATTGATGCCGAATTCCGCTGCCAAAGCAAGATATTCATCAACTTGCTATTACACGCTGGTTGAAGAATTCGACATCAGAGTGGGTTAAACTTTCGCTGGAATATGCTCTAGTAGGGCAACCATTTGCTCCCAGAAAAGGTCGACTGTGTCGATCTTCACTTTCTCATCCGGTGAGTGAGGGAATTTAATGGTTGGGCCAAACGAAACCATATCCATTTCTGGGTACGGTTTTTTGAAAAGACCACATTCTAGACCAGCATGGATCACCATGATATTCGGTTTATGACCGTAAATACCTTGGTACATGTCTCTGAAAATAGCCATGATCTCTGAATCGGCATCTGGTTTCCAGCCCGGATAAGCACCAGTAAAGGCAATTTCCGCATTCGCTAGCTCAGCAACGGATTTGAGCATGCTTTCAACCTGTTGGCGACCTGAATCAATCAGAGAACGAATAAGGCATAACACAGTCACAGAGTTTTCTTGTGTAGTAATCACACCGACATTCAATGAGGTTTCAACCACGCCTTCAATTTCATCGCTCATCCGGATCACACCGTTTGGACACGCGTTTAATGCGGCAATAAAACGTTGTTGATCAACAAGAGCGAAGACATTTTCTGCATTTTCTTGCGGGTTGTTGAAAGTGACAATTCCTGTTTCGACGCGTCCAAGCTCTTCTTTCACTAGCTGGGTATAGGTGCTAAATAGCTCATCCAGTTTTACCCCATTTTCGGCAGGAATGGCCACGGTGACAAACGCTTCTCGAGGAATGGCGTTACGTAGGCTACCACCGCGAAACTCGATCAAACGTAAATCAAGTTCTTGTGCGTGACTAGCAAGAAAGCGAGCCAGTAGTTTGTTAGCATTCCCACGGCCAGTATGGATGTCACACCCAGAGTGACCTCCTTTTAACCCTTTCAAAATCAATTGATGTGTTACGTAACCAGCAGGCATGGCTTGTCGTTGGATATTAAAAGTCATTGCGCCATCAATACCACCAGCACAGCCCATATACACTTCGCCCTCTTGTTCTGAATCAGTATTGAGCAGGATCTCTCCTTCTAACCAACCCGCTTCAAGGCCGAAAGCACCTGTCATACCCGCTTCTTCATCAATCGTCAGTAACACCTCAATAGGACCGTGCTTGAGCTCTTTTGACGCGAGAACAGCCAAACATGCTGCCATACCCATACCGTTATCGGCACCTAAAGTGGTTCCTTTGGCTGTTACCCATTCGCCATCGATATACGGTTGGATAGGATCCTTAGCAAAGTCGTGCTGCGTGTCTTCGTTTTTTTGCGGCACCATATCAATATGAGCTTGTAGAACCACACCTTTCTTATGTTCCATGCCAGCTGTCGCTGGTTTTTTTATGAAAACGTTGCCGGTTGGATCTCGGCGTACCGCTAAACCCTGCTCTGTCGCCCACTGGATGATGTGTTGGGCTAAGGCTTCTTCATGCTTAGACGGGTGAGGAATGGAACAGATTTTATCGAAAAATTGCCATACGGGTGCCGATGACAATTTACTGATTTCAGAATAGAACTCAGACACGGAATACTCCTTTTATTCGAGCTTGCCAGATCATGAACAGGCGAAATGTTTCTTTGGTAGCGATATCGACTAGATCTGAGCATGACTTGTAGTGGTGGACAGCATACCACTCTCGACAATCAGCGAGTAGCCTCACCGCTTGAGAATTGTTTTATTGGTGTCACATTAAATCGACTGTAGCGTATAGAAGAGATGACACAATCGGCGATGAGATTCTTCCCCTTACCGCCTAATAATCATTTTTTGCTGATATCTGTGTAATTTAATTACTTAAATCTGTTGATGTAGATCATTAAAATAAAATTATGTGATTTTTATCACGCTAAATATTGTAATTTAATTTCTTGGTGGTATATTTGTAACCAACTTCGAAAGCGAAGAAAAAATGCTCAAAGGATGAGTCCGTTTATCGCCTCCATGGAACCGAGAAATCAAATTTATGTTCAATTGATTTTATAAGGTGATAGTTATGAAAGGTTTACCATCTGCAATGTTCTGGACAAACAAGTCTGTTTACACTGGCAACTTTGCTTACCCAACAAGCTTTGGTTATTAAGACTTTAAGCATGTTATTTGAACTGTATGTTCACCCCCTAGATATTGGAATTTTTTTGTAGTCAGTTTGGCTAAAATGATTCGCCGCCACCTCAGATGAGGTGGCGTTTTTTTATCTCAATGTTCAGCACTTCCTTTACGGCTCAATGGCAATACGATATGGAAATCCGCTTTTTCTTTTTGAAGAAATGAAGCGCGACTAGGTTCATAAGCCATTAATAAAAGCATATTACAGCCTTAATTCTATCTGGAATTTGTGATCTGATCTCTCTATAATCCACAGCCAATCGATTACGCAACCGTTTACTTTTTACCCTTATAGGACTCGATCATGCTCGAAAGGCTATTTAAACTTAGTGAATATGGCACAAACGTGCGCACTGAGGTTATCGCAGGAATAACGACATTTCTCACGATGGCATACATTATCTTTGTTAACCCTGCGATCTTAGCGGATGCCGGCATGGACCGTGGTGCAGTATTTGTTGCTACGTGTCTTGCGGCGGCTATTGGCTGTTTCATCATGGGCTTTGTTGCCAACTACCCAATCGCACAGGCTCCGGGTATGGGGTTAAACGCATTTTTTACTTACGCCGTTGTGCTCGGCATGGGATATACATGGCAAGTTGCGCTGGCGGCGGTATTCGTTTCTGGTGTGCTGTTCATTTTTCTTAGTATCTTTAAAATCCGTGAGTGGATCATCGGTTCGATTCCGATGTCATTACGAACGGGGATCTCGGCCGGTATTGGACTTTTTCTTGCCTTTATTGCCCTGAAAAATGCAGGCATTGTGGTTGATAACCCTGCAACTTTGGTTTCTGTCGGCGCAATTACTTCTCTTCCTGCTGTACTCGGTGCGATAGGTTTCTTCCTGACGATTGCTTTGGTTCATCGTGGTTTAAAGGGTGCCGTAATGATCGCGATTCTTGCGGTTACTGGCCTTGGTTTAGTGTTTGGTGACGTTCAGTGGCATGGCATTATGTCGGCACCACCAAGTATTGCGCCAACTTTTTTGCAGCTTGATTTCTCCGCCGTTTTTGAAGTGGGTATGATTTCAGTGGTATTTGCGTTTCTGTTTGTCGATCTATTTGACACGGCTGGCACCTTAGTTGGTGTGGCGCAAAAGGCAGATTTGATTGGTAAAGATGGTAAAATCCCACGTCTAAATAAAGCATTGCTTGCCGATTCTACCGCTACGTCAGTCGGTGCCCTGCTGGGTACATCAAACACCACCTCTTACATTGAAAGTGTGGCGGGTGTTGCTGCTGGCGGGCGCACAGGGCTGACTGCAGTCGTTGTTGGCATTTTGTTCTTACTTGCATTATTCTTCTCGCCATTAGCTGGAATGATCCCTGCGTACGCTACGTCTGGTGCATTATTTTACGTGGCAATTTTGATGCTTTCTGGTTTGGTCAGTATTGATTGGCGCGATTTAACAGAAGCGGCTCCTGTCGTCGTTACCTGTTTATTAATGCCGCTGACATTCTCTATCGCAGAAGGTATTTCTCTTGGTTTCATTGCTTATGCGGCTATCAAACTATTTAGTGGCAAAGGGCGCAGTGTATCGATGAGTGTGTGGGTGATGTCAGCCATCTTCATCTTTAAGTATATCGCCTCTGCAATGTAATGAACGACACAGATTATTTAAATAATTAGGTTTACAACAATGAGCAATAAATTCGTTATCACTTGGGACAACATGCAGACTTACTGTCGTCAATTGGCAGAAAAACAGATGCCTGCAGAGCAATGGAAAGGTATTTGGGCGGTGAGCCGTGGTGGTCTGGTTCCTGGTGCCATATTGGCGCGTGAATTAGGTATTCGCCATGTCGATACGATTTGCATTTCAAGTTACGATCATGATCACCAGCGTGACATGACAGTGATCAAAGCACCTGAAGGTGACGGCGAAGGTTTCTTAATTGTTGAAGATTTGGTCGATAGTGGTGATACCGCACGTAAGCTACGTGAAATGTATCCTAAAGCGAAATTGATTGCGGTGTGTGCGAAGCCTTCTGGCGTAAGCTTGTTAGATGATTATGTTGTGGATATTGCTCAAGATACGTGGATTGAGCAGCCATGGGATATGACGATTCAATACGCAGAACCGATTAACCGTAAACAAAAGTAATGCTTTTCTTGCGTTTATTTGAAAATGGCCCTTTATCGGGCCATTTTTTTTATTACTATTAGAGCACCGCTCTCAATTGAATCGACTTATGTCTGAATCTAACAGCCAAAACCTTTCTGAAACCTTGTTCCAGAAATACAAGCAAGCCCAAGAAACCTCGGCATTGACCCGTTATATGCCAAGCAGCCAAGAAATTTTGGACCTAAAAAAACAGCAAGAAGGGTATGTTTGGTATCGAAATCTCAGGCGTTTACAGTGGATATGGCAAGGTGTTGATCCAGTAGAGCAAGAAGAAGTTCTCGCCCGCATTGCCTCTTCGAAACATTCGCGAACCGAAGCGGATTGGTTAGATACGGTTATGGGCTATCACAGTGGTAACTGGGCATACGAGTGGACTAAGCTGGGTATGCGTCACCAAAAGCGCGCTAATGACAAGCAAGACGAAGAGGCGGCCAATGAACTTTTTTCCGCGTCGCTCTGCTTTAGCATTGCTGGTTATCCGCATCTAAAAAATGATAATTTATCCTTGCAGGCACAGATACTGTCAAACAGCGCTTATAACGAAGCGGCCAAATTGACTCGTTATGTGATTAAGCAGATTGAAGTACCCTATAAGAACAAAAAAATAGTCGCTAATTTGCATTTGCCCAATACCGATAGGCCTCATCCGGTCGTTTTGGTTAGCGCCGGTCTAGACAGTTTGCAGACGGATATGTGGCGTTTGTTTAGAGATTATCTCGCGCCTAGAGATATTGCGATGTTAACCATTGATATGCCCTCTATAGGTCATAGCTCCCATTGGCCTTTAACTGAAGATTCTTCATGTCTGCATCAAGCCGTACTCAATGAGCTGGAAAGCTTGCCTTGGGTTGATCATCGAAAAGTGGGGCTTGTTGGATTTCGATTTGGTGGTAACTCCATGATCAGGCTCTCTTTTCTAGAGCAAGATAAAATCAAGGCTTGTGTTTCATTAGGCGCACCTATCCACGATATTTTAGCTTCGCCAGAAAAATTGAAAAAAATGCCCAAAATGTATATTGATGTGCTGGCGTCTCGTTTAGGTAAAGACGTGGTGGATATTAATAGCCTTGCTGGGTTGATGCGAGCGTGGTCACTGAAAGTGCAAGGTTTTTTAACCAGTAGGCGAACTAAAGTTCCGATTTTGGCTTTAGGATTAGAAGGTGATCCCATTTCACCCTATTCAGATAATCAATTAGTTGCAATTTTTAGTGAATATGGCAAAGCGAAACAGATAAAAAGCAAAACAATTACACAAGGATATGAGCAATCCCTCGATTTAGCGATAAAGTGGTTAGAAGATGAGCTATTTAGGTGACTTTTCTACTAAATTAGTTAAGCATGATATTGGTATGCGGTAACAAGCATATGATTAATAAAAATAATGATCGTTCTTAACATTGAAATGGAGAGTCAATATGTCAGAAATGACCCACACCCCGACTCATTATCGCTTATTGTCTGCTTTAAAAGCTATTGGGCCTTATTTACGAGAAGGCCAATGTCGTGAGGATCACTACTTATTTGATTGCCTTGCGTCTTGCGTTAATGACAAAAAATCCCCAGAGAAACGAGAGTTTTGGGGCTGGTGGCTGGAACTTACTAAGAAAGAATCAGGGTTTGAGGCTAAGTATCATACAGGACGTTACAACTTAGCTGGCGCGTGGGATGCTGACGCAATTCCTAAATCCGTATTTTCTGAAGTCAAACGCACCCAAGAAGAGTTTCATGCCAAACTGGTAGCGAGTCTCTATGAGCGCTTTGAATTGAGTGTTGAGATTGCACAAGATTCCGCTGAATTCGTCTGATTTTCGTTATCCCCTTACCCTCGTGATGAAAAAGGTGCTTTTTAGCACCTTTTCTACTTGTGAATTATTGCTTTGATTGCTAAAACATCAGCTCTTATGTGTTTTCCATTTCAGAAGAAATCATGACAACGAATCAACAAAGCGGAAAAGCGGTGCAACTTCAAACAATCGTTGTGAAGCTAGGAACCAGTGTATTAACCGGTGGTACTTTGGCGTTAGATAGAGCTCATATGGTTGAGCTTGTCCGTCAATGTGCTGAACTGAAAAAGCAAGGCCACTCAGTGGTGATTGTATCGTCGGGCGCAATTGCCGCTGGTCGAGAACACTTAGGTTACCCCGCACTCCCCAACGCAATGGCTAGCAAACAGTTGCTTGCTGCGGTTGGGCAGAGTCAACTGATTCAAGCATGGGAATCTCTTTTTGCCATCTATGGGATTAAAATTGGTCAAATGCTACTGACTCGTGCCGATCTGGAAGACCGTGAGCGTTTTTTGAATGCACGAGACACCATTAATGCTCTGGTCGAACACGATATTATTCCCGTCGTCAACGAAAATGATGCCGTGGCAACCAGTGAAATCAAAGTGGGCGACAACGACAATTTGTCAGCCCTGGTCGGTATTTTATGCGGTGCCGATAAACTATTGCTGCTCACTGACCAAAAAGGGCTCTTCACCGCAGACCCGCGTAAAGATCCTAACGCTGAACTAATTAAAGAAGTCAAAACCATTGATGATACCTTGCGTAAAATCGCTGGGGGTAGTGGTACTACGCTTGGCACCGGAGGTATGGCAACTAAGCTTCAGGCCGCTGATATTGCTCGTCGTGCAGGGATTGAAGTCATTATCGCCGCAGGGCGTGCCAGCAACGTTATTTTTGATTCTTTAAGTGATGCGCCGCAAGGCACCCGTTTCTTGCCATGTACCGAAGCGTTAGAAAACCGCAAACGCTGGATTTTAGCGGGTCCTGCCGCTTCTGGTGACATTGTCATTGATGGCGGAGCCGTCAACGCTGTAGTCGCGAATGGCAGTAGCTTATTAGCGAAAGGGGTAGTGAATGTCAGTGGTACTTTTGCACGTGGTGAAGTGGCGCGAGTAACCGATAAACAAGGCGTATTAATTGCCCGTGGCATCGCCGCTTATTCCAGTCAAGATTTAGCCAAAATCGCGGGCAAACACAGCAAAGATATCGGAGGCATTTTAGGTTACGATTATGGCTCAGAAGTCATTCATCGCGATGATCTTGTTGTGATCCAAGAATAGTAAGGAAAAGAAAGTGGATTTAACCATAATGGGTAAAGCCGCCAAACAGGCCGCTTTCCAGCTCGCTACCGTTTCAACGACACAAAAAAACAATGCATTAGCGATCATTGCCGATGAACTGGAGGCGCAGAGCGTCGCGATTTTAAAAGCGAATGCTCAAGATATCGAACTGGCCCGCCAAGCCGGGTTGAACGATGCCATGCTTGATCGCCTATTGCTCAATGAATCACGCCTGCAAGCCATTGCTAATGACGTGCGTAATGTGATTAATCTCAATGACCCTGTCGGTAGTGAAATCGATAGCCGAGTGCTTGAAAACGGATTGTCATTGTCTCGCCGCCGAGTACCGTTAGGTGTGGTGGGCGTTATTTATGAAGCGCGTCCGAATGTAACCATTGATATTGCAGCATTGTGTTTAAAAACGGGTAACGCCAGTATTTTACGGGGAGGGAAAGAGACCTTTTTCTCCAATATGGCACTAGTCAACGTTATTCAATCGGCGCTAGAAAAAGCGCAACTTCCAGCGGCTGCGGTGCAGTATATTGAGAAACCGGATCGCGAACTGGTTTCACAGCTGCTCAAGCTTGATGAATATGTTGATATGATCATTCCGCGCGGCGGCGCTAGCCTACATAAAATGTGCAAAGAAAACAGCACGATTCCGGTGATTATTGGTGGTTTTGGCATTAGCCATATTTTTGTTGACCAATCGGCGGATCTGGACAAATCAGTCGAGGTAATTGAAAACGCCAAAATTCAGCGCCCTTCTGCGTGCAACGCACTGGATACTTTGCTGGTTCATCAAGCGATTGCCAGTGAATTTTTGGCAAAACTGGTGCTACGACTTAATGATCAAGTGATCTTCGTTGTCGAGCCAAAAGCCCAAGCCTGCATGAGCCATGCAAAACAGTTGAGAGAGGCCGTTGAGGGCGATTTTGACACCGAATGGCTAAGTTACACTTTGGGCGTCAAAGTGGTCGATGACGTGCAGCAAGCGATTGAACATATGCGTGAACACAATGCAAGCCATTCGGATGCGATCATGACAAATGACCTATTTAATGCAGAGCTGTTTATTAATTCAGCGGGCTCTGCTGCAGTGTATGTCAATGCTTCGACGCGTTTTACCGATGGAGCTCAATTTGGTTTAGGCGCTGAAGTGGCCGTTTCGACCCAAAAATTGCACGCTCGCGGGCCGATGGGCTTAGAAGAGTTGACCAGTTACAAGTGGGTTGGCAAAGCCAATTACTTATCACGCCGTTAAGTTCTTTTCGTTATGGATAACGCAAAGTGTGGTTGTTAACAAAATAGAGATTGAAAAGGGGCTGATGCCCCTTTTGCGTTCAACTTGCGTACTAATTCCGGTACACTGATGCTCATTGCTATGGAGGTGATATGCATTGTCCTTTTTGTTCAGAGAACGATACCAAAGTGATTGATTCTCGTCTTGTCGCAGATGGCCATCAAGTGCGCCGTCGCCGTCAATGTTTGGCATGTAATGAACGTTTTACCACGTTTGAATCGGCCGAGCTCTTGATGCCAAGAGTCATCAAATCAAATGGAAATCGTGAACCGTTTAACGAAGATAAAATGGTCGGTGGTATACAGCGAGCATTAGAAAAACGCCCCGTCAGCGCCGATGCGATTGAGCTTGCAATCAGTATGATTAAATCTCAGTTGCGAGCTACTGGTGAGCGAGAAGTCCCAAGTAAAATGATTGGTAACTTGGTGATGGAGCAGCTCAAAGTACTCGATAAAGTCGCTTACATCCGCTTTGCCTCCGTGTATCGCAGTTTTGAAGATATTCGTGAGTTTGGTGAAGAAATCGCGAAGCTGGAAGATTAATCGCTTATGTTTACTCCTTTTGATTATCAAATGATGTCGCGAGCCATTGAGCTTGCCAAAGGTGGCGTTTTTACCACTCAACCTAACCCCAATGTCGGCTGCGTGATCACTCAAGGAGAGCAGATTGTTGGTGAAGGTTTTCATGCGCGTGCTGGTGAGCCGCATGCCGAAGTGCACGCCTTACGCATGGCAAAAGAGCAAGCGCAAGGCGCTACCGCTTATGTCACTTTAGAGCCTTGCTCGCATCATGGCCGTACACCGCCTTGCGCTGAAGGCTTGATTAACGCCAAAGTGGCGAAAGTGATTTGCGCAATGCAAGATCCGAATCCTCAAGTCGCTGGGCGTGGTATTCAAATGCTGCATGACGCTGGGATTGAAGTCGAAGTCGGTTTGTTAGAAGCGGATGCCATCGCGCTCAATCCGGGTTTTATTAAACGCATGACAAGTGGGATGCCCTTTGTCCAATTGAAAATGGCCGCAAGTCTTGATGGACAAACGGCACTCAATAATGGTCAGAGTCAATGGATCACTTCAGCGGCCGCGCGGCGAGATGTGCAAAAATTTCGCGCCAAAGCGGGTGGGATTTTATCGACCAGCAAAACAGTGATTGAAGATGATGCTTCATTGACTGTGCGTTGGGATGAACTGCCTCCATCAGTGCAAGTGAACTACCCACAACATCAGTTACGCCAACCAGTGCGAGTCATTCTTGATAGGCAAAACCAACTCCATGATGGTCTAAAGCTGTATCAACATTCCGGTGAAGTATTGGTGCTTGGCACTGAACATACGTCATTGCTCAATAGCAACCAGACACAATTTGAGTTAGCGGATACCTTAGCTTATTTAGCTGAGCAGTCACAAATGAATCATCTCTGGGTAGAAGCTGGTGCCACACTGGCTCGTTCACTGATCCAAGCCCAATTGGTCGATGAGATCATTTTGTACTTAGCGCCTAAAATCATGGGTAGTGATGGTCGGGGGCTATTTGGTGCTTTGGGGCTATCTTCCATGGCGGATACGCTAGAGTTAATCATCAAAGATGTACGACAAGTTGGGCCGGATATTCGGATCATTGCCGTACCTAAAATAAAAGATAAATAGCATGTTTACAGGAATTATCGAGGCGGTAGGTACACTTGCCGCGATTACGCCCAAAGGTGAAGACATCAGCGTGACCGTGAAAGTCGGTCATCTTGATATGAGCGATGTCAAACTTGGTGACAGTATTGCCACAAATGGTGTCTGTTTGACCGTGGTAGATTATAACAGCACTCAATATACAGCGGATCTCTCACTAGAAACGCTCAACAAAACCGGGTTTGCTCACTATCAAGTTGGTGACAAGGTCAACCTAGAAAAAGCCATGTTGCCGACCACTCGTTTTGGTGGACACATTGTTTCTGGGCACGTTGACGGTGTTGGTGAAATCATTGAACGAAATCCTGTTGGTCGTTCGATAGAGTTTTGGGTAGCGATCCCACCGGCATTGAATAAATACGTGGCTGAAAAAGGCTCAATTACAGTAGATGGTATCAGCCTCACTGTGAATGATTTAAGAAAGAATGCCTTTAAGCTGACCATAGTGCCTCACACTTCTGCCGAAACGACCATTGATGCATTTCATGTTGGGCGTAAAGTGAATTTGGAAGTGGATGTGCTCGCGCGTTATATGGAGCGTTTGCTGCAAAACCAGCAAGATGAAGAGACACCAGAGTCAAAAATTAGCTTAGCATTTTTACAACAAAATGGTTTTGCGTAAACCGCGCATTGTCCCATGCCACCACGGTCGTGGATAAATCTAAGTCAGGGACTGTGCGGAAAATAGTTCAGCGATAGGAAAATAGAGTATGCCAATAAGTACCCCGCAAGAGATCATTGAAGATATTCGCCTTGGGAAAATGGTCATCTTAATGGATGACGAAGATCGTGAGAACGAAGGTGACTTGATCATGGCCGCCGAGCACGTTACTCCTGAAGCGATTAATTTTATGGCTAAATTTGGTCGTGGCCTGATCTGCTTAACCATGACTAAAGCTCGTTGTCAGCGTTTAGGCTTGGCTCCTATGGTGCAGGATAATAATGCTCAATACACCACCAATTTTACCGTCTCGATTGAAGCGGCCGAAGGCGTAACTACCGGCATTTCAGCGGCCGATCGCGCCGTGACGGTACAAGCTGCGGTGGCGAAAGAGGCGAAAGCTTCAGACTTAGTGCAACCTGGGCACATTTTCCCACTGGCTGCGCAAGAGGGGGGCGTTTTAACTCGCGCTGGACACACGGAAGCCGGTTGTGATTTAGCGCGCCTCGCTGGGTTAGAGCCCGCGTCTGTGATCGTCGAAATTTTAAATGATGATGGCACCATGGCGCGTCGCCCTGATCTTGAAGTGTTTGCCGAGCAACATGGTTTAAAACTCGGTACGATTGCTGATCTGATTGAATACCGTAACAATACGGAGACGACCATTGAGCGTGTTGCACAGTGCAAGTTGCCGACAGAATACGGTGAATTTGAACTGATCACTTACCGCGACGTGATTGATAATCAGATCCACTACGCATTGCAAAAAGGCACATTGGATGGTCAAGCGCCATTGGTGCGAGTTCATCTGCACGATACCTTTACCGATTTACTGCGTAGCGATCGCAATGCTGAACGCAGTTGGACTTTAGATAAAGCGATGCAGCGTATCGGCCAAGAGGGCGGCGTATTGGTCATTTTAGGTAATGAAGAGTCGAGCGACTTATTGATCCATCGCGTTAAAATGTTTGAGCAACAAGACAAAGGCCAAGCGCCTACTTTAGCGAAAAAACAAGGTACTTCACGCCGTGTGGGGATTGGTTCACAAATTCTGGCGGATTTAGGTGTTCGTGATATGCGTTTACTCTCTTCAGCCAATAAAAAGTATCACGCTTTAGGCGGTTTCGGCTTGAATGTGACTGAGTATGTCTGCCAATAATGTCATCTCGTTTTAGCGCTTAAAACCTAAGGTCACATTTAAAAATACACCGTAATAAAACCAATAAAGGAAGCCCAACGCTTCCTTTATTATTTCGCTGATTAGCCGCTTGGTTTGCCGTCTAAGCCGAATTTCCATTAGATATTGCTCACAAAATTGTGCTAGAATCCGGCGATTCTCACTTGTGTATATAGTTAAAGGAAGGCTTATGAAAGTGATCGAGGGTGGTTTCCCCGCACCAAATGCAAAAATTGCTATCGTTATTTCTCGTTTCAACAGTTTTATTAACGAAAGCCTGCTTTCTGGTGCAATCGATACTTTAAAGCGTCACGGACAAGTTAGCGATGACAATATTACTGTTGTTCGCTGCCCTGGTGCTGTCGAATTACCTCTTACTGCTCAACGCGTAGCAAAAACGGGTAAATACGACGCTATCGTGTCTCTTGGCACTGTGATTCGTGGCGGTACGCCACACTTTGATTATGTGTGCAGTGAATGCAATAAAGGTTTGGCGCAAGTGTCTCTGGAATACAGCCTTCCAGTGGCATTTGGTGTTCTAACTGTTGATACCATCGATCAAGCCATTGAACGCGCGGGAACCAAGGCTGGTAACAAAGGTGCAGAAGCTGCACTAAGCGCGCTTGAGATGATTAACGTTCTTTCAGAAATCGATTCCTAATGGGGGCCAGTGTGAAACCAGCCGCACGTCGTAATGCACGTCAATTTGCGCTACAAGCAATTTATTCTTGGCAAATTACAAAAGAAAATGTTGCCACTATCGAAGAGCAATTCCTCTCGGGTGGTAAGTATGATGAAGAAGAGCATCATGCTGCTGAGCCAGCGTTAGCGGCTCCAGAAACCGACGTTGCATATTTCCGTGATCTACTCACGGGTGTAGTGCTAAGCCACACAGAGCTAGATAGCAAATTGCGTCCTTTCGTGTCTCGTCCAATGCAAGACTTAGACATGATGGAATTGGCGTTACTTCGTTTAGCCATGTACGAAATGACTCGTCGCGATGATGTGCCATATAAAGTGGTCATCAATGAGGCGATTGAGTTAGCAAAAGTATTTGCTGCTGAAGATAGCCATAAATTTGTGAATGGCGTGCTTGATAAAGCCGCCCCACATGTACGCAAAAAATAATAAGTCGTTTTAAAATAAAAGGTCAGCATTCGCTGACCTTTTTTATGACGGATCTTTCTCCGCGAAAGCCCTAAGCGATGAGAAATGATGTACATAATAAAAACTCAGGGCAGGGAATTTTTTATGTTCGGTGAATTCAATTTAATCGATACCTATTTCTCTAACCGTCAGTCACAACGTAAAGATGTCTCTCTTGCTCTAGGAGATGATTGTGCATTGGTCAAAGCACCAGAAAATGTTCGGATCGCCATCAGTACCGACACCTTAGTCGCCGGCACTCATTTTTTAACCGATGCGAATCCGGCTTGGGTGGCTCATAAAGCATTGTCATCTAACATCAGTGATTTGGCTGCGATGGGGGCAACGCCTGCTTGGGTATCGCTCGCACTCACTCTACCCAGTGTCGATGAAGCATGGCTAAAACCCTTTTGTGATGCTTTTTTCGAACTTGCGAATTACTACAATATTCAGCTAATTGGTGGAGATACAACCAAAGGACCACTGAGCATTACCTTGACAGTACAAGGTTTTGTGCCACAAGAATTGGCGCTGCTGCGCAGTGGAGCCAAAGTGGGAGATTGGGTTTACGTCACTGGTGAACTCGGTGATAGCCAAGCAGGGCTCGATGTGGTTCTTGACCCAAGCTTACGCCATAAACCTTTTGCCCAAGAGCTTGAAAAGCGTCACTATCTCTCAACGCCAAGAATTCTTGCTGGCCAAGCATTGCTTCATTTGGCTTCTTCTGCAATTGATATTTCCGATGGTTTGGTGTCTGATCTCAAGCATATTTTGCATCGTTCAAATGTTGGGGTGAGTTTAGATGTCGGTGCGTTGCCTATCTCGCAAGAGCTGTTGCAGTTTGTGGGCGAGAGACAAATAGCACAGCAATATGCACTAACCAGCGGTGAAGAGTATGAGTTGTGTTTCACTGTTCCAGAGCATAACCGAGGTTCCATCGAAAGTGCGCTTGCTCATTGCGGTTGCAAGGTGAGTTGCATTGGCCAAATTCGCCCGCAGGGTATTTTTGAGCTCCAGCATCAAGGAAAAAAACTCAATTGGCAGTTAAGCGGCTATGATCATTTTAAGGTGAACGGATGACAAACCCTATCGCATTAATCTCATTAAAGAACCCTTGGCATCTTTTGGCCACGGGTTTTGGCAGTGGCCTATCGCCTATCGTGCCCGGCACAATGGGAACGCTTGCCTCAGTGCCTTTTTATTTGCTGTTAGTACAGCTACCTCTCACTGTGTATTGCGCCGTGGTTGTGCTGGCTTGCTTGGTGGGCGTGAAAATTTGCCAAGTGACTTCTGACGACATGAAAGTGCATGATCACGGTTCGATTGTGTGGGATGAATTTGCCGGTTTTTGGATAACAATGCTAGTCGTGCCACTGTTTGAATTGCCCAGTTTAGATTGGAAATGGCTGGTGGCTGGATTCGTGCTGTTTCGCTTTTTCGATATGCTCAAACCGTGGCCGATCAGTTGGTTAGATAAACGAGTGCATGGTGGTTTGGGGATTATGCTCGATGATATCGTGGCAGGTGTTGTATCCGCGATTGCGCTGTATTGGGTCGGCTTTTGGGCGGGTTGGTTATAACATGGTCAGCGTTCAATATTGATTGACGGCTTAGACTTAGTAATAAAAAAGGTTCCTTTGGGAACCTTTTTTGTCAGTGAAGAGTTATCTGAAACAGGGTTATTCGATGCTCTGGGTATCTAAAGTTACTTTACTGTCTTGAGACTATTTTAGCTTCTCTAAGTCAGCTTCAATTTCAGCGATTTTGCTCGTGACCACTTTTTCCAAATGGCGCAAGTCAGTCAATATTTTTTGCTTCAGATCGAGATCACTCATAGGAACCGGCTTAGTGATTTTATTTAGTTCATCAATCACCAAGGTTAAATTACGGTTGATCTCCGTCACCTCTTTGTATTGATGGCTGCCGCTATCGACCAATACATTTTTTACTTGTCGAGGGTATTTAAATTTCACGCTTTTAGCGAACAGCTCGCCTTTCTGCTTATGAAAGTAAATCTTCAACACATCTTTATGGGCTTCTTGACGAAGTGAATAGCGCTCAATCTGTTTAGGATCTTGAATGCCTAAACCGGTGAGGTAGGGATACATAGGCAACCTCTATTGTATTTTGTGACACATCAATGAACCATTTCAATGTAGCAGTCCATGCTCGCCCGAGATAGTTCATCGTGATATCAATGGTTCAAGTTGTGGACCAGATCGCTTTCCTTTTCCGTTTAATTTGGCGCGAGTTCAGAAACATTTTTAATCAGCATTTCACGTAACGTGCACTCTTCTTCTTCACTCAATTTTCCGCCTTGTGAACCGGTGAGAATAAACAAGTCTTCTGCTCGTTCGCCAATGGTGGTGATTTTTGCACCATGCAGGTTAATGTTTAAGTCAGCAAATGTGGCTCCGACCGTTGCCAGCAGTCCCGGAGTATCAAGTGCGACTAATTCCATTAAGGTTCGTTTATTGCTTTTGGTGGGTAAAAAATCGACTTTAGTTTTGACTTTAAAATGTTGCAAGTTACGTGGCGTGCGGCGCAATTTCAGTTTGTTCTGCCAACCCGTTTCTAGCCCACTGAGTAGGTGTTTGATCAACGATGGGTGACACTCTTCGTCAATTGCATGGCCGTTTTGATCCAGTACCATGAAGGTATCAAGGACGTAGCCATCTTTACTCGACATGATCTGCGCATCATGAACATTGAGATTTCGACGGTCCAGTTCAGCAACCACAGTCGCAAAGAGGGCAGGTTGATCTTTAGTGTAAACAAACAATTCAGTGCCGCCACGAGTGGCTTTTTTGCTCATTAGGATCAGCGGTTGGCTTGGGTCGCTATGTTTGAGTAGGTGCTCACAATGCCAAGCGATCTGCTTGTGAGTGTGACGCAAAAAGTAATCCGCTTTAAAGCGTTGCCAAAGCACTTCAATTTCGCGTGCGCTGTAGCCTTCTTTACGAAGCAATGCGGATGCCATTTGTTGGTTGTGGCGAATGCGATCGCGCACATCTACCGGGTTTTCAAGCCCACGCCTAAGTGCCCGCTGTGTTGAGTGATATAGCTCTGCCAGTAAGGTGCGTTTCCAACTGTTCCAAAGCTCAGGGTTAGTAGCGCAGATGTCCGCGACAGTCAGGCAAACAAGATGTTCGAGATACTCTTCATCGCGCACTTTTTTGGCAAATTCGGTAATGACATCTGGGTCGTAAATGTCGCGTCTTTGCGCCGTTACCGACATCAAGAGGTGGTTTTGTACCAGCCAAGAGACTAATTTTGCTTCAGGTTTTGATAAACCGTGTTCAATACAAAAATCATAGGCTTCTACCGCACCGATTTCAGAGTGATCGCCGCCACGCCCTTTGGCAATGTCGTGAAAAATAGCGGCCAGAATCAGCATCTCCTTTTTCTGGAGACGTGGGTAGACTTCGCAACAGATGGGGTGTTTATCGTGATTTTGTGCGTAGCTAAAGGTATTGATGTGTTTGAGAAGACGAATGCTGTGTTCATCGACCGTATAAACATGGAATAGGTCGAACTGCATTTGTCCAACAATTTGGCTCCATTGGGGAAGATAAGCGGCGAGCACGCCTAATTTATGCATCAGGCTGAACGCACGATGTAGTGCGTTAGGGTGACGTACCAATGCCATGAATTTCTCACGCGCTTCGGGAATGGTGTGCAGGAATTTATTGAGCCGCCTTCTGGCTGTACGCAACTGGCGCATGGTTGTGGGTGCGACGCTTTCGATGCTGGAATCATTGGCGATATGAATAAACATATCCAAAATTGTTTCAGGGCGAGCTTGGAAAAGCGCGGGTTTACGAGCTTCTATTAAGTTGCCACGACGTTGAAAATCATCATCTAAAATTTCTGCCACGGCTTCTTCGCCGTTATTGAGTATGGCTTGATCAAACAGACGCAGGAGCATTTTGTTGAGTTCCGCAACACGACGTAGCGTACGGTAGAACTCTTTCATCATCATCTCGACTGCGCGATTCCCTTCACCAGTAAAGCCCAGATGTTCTGCCACTTGAGCTTGATGAGCAAAAATAAGCCGATTGTCATAGCGTTTTAATTCAATGTGCAGCGCAAAGCGCACGCGCCATAAAAAGTCTTGGCACTCTACTAGCTCACGATATTCAGCATCAGTTAAAAAACCAAAACGACTCATTTCAAGCAGTGATGTTGCACCAAAGTGGCGTCTAGCCACCCAGCTTAAAGTATGAATGTCCCTTAAGCCTCCAGGAGTCGATTTGATATCGGGTTCAAGGTTATAAGTGGTGTCATGGTAACGAGCGTGTCGGTCGCGCTGTTCTTGAATTTTGGCGCGGTAAAAGGTTTCGCTTGGCCAAAACGATTCGGAATGAATCAACATCTTGAGTTTATAAAATGTCTCTTCGCTACCACATAATAACCGAGCTTCTTGTAAGTTTGTTGCGACGGTTAAATCTTCACGGCCAATTTCAGCGCACTGCTGCACGGTACGCACGGCATGGCCTACTTCTAAACGCAAATCCCACAGCAGGGTAATAAATTCACTAATTTTACTGCCGAGTTCCGCGGGTAAAGTATGATTGGAGACGACCAGAATATCGATGTCCGAAAGAGGATGAAGTTCACCGCGGCCATAGCCTCCGACGGCCACTAAACTGATGTCTGGAACCTGCGAAAATGAATAATGTTCCCATAACCTGTAGAGCAGTTGGTCCATATATTCAGAGCGGCCTAGTACCAGGTCGTTGACCGGATGGTGGTGCAAAAATTGATGTTTCTGATACTGAGTGAACTGTTCAAGTTGTTGTTTAAGCTCGCCGATAGTGAGTTGTGTATCAGTAAAGGTGAGGGGAGACTGAAAAGGCATAACGGCAATCCATGCTGGTGATATGTCACAACGTAGACTGACTGTATCAAATCACTGCAGATAAAAAAATATCCCTGCAAGAGGGATATTGATTGATAAGGTTTTGGTTCGATGTAATTAGGCGTTATGCATCAGACGCGGAATGGTTTCTTCTTCACGCAGCGTCAGCACTTCACAGCCAGTGGCGGTAACCAAAATGGTGTGTTCCCACTGCGCTGAGTTTTTGCCATCGGCGGTGTAAACCGTCCAATTGTCTTCATCATCAAGGCGGCAACCAAATTTACCCGCATTAATCATTGGCTCGATAGTGAAAATCATCCCTTCACGCAGTACGGTTCTGTCGCCGTTTTTATAGTGAACCACTTGTGGTTCTTCATGAAATTGAGCGCCAATACCGTGGCCGCAATAATCTTTCACAATCGAAAATTTAAGGCGTGGGTTATTTTTATTATTGGTTTTAATGTGTTTTTCGATCGCAGTACCAATCTCACCCAATTGAACACCGGGCTTGACCTTCTTCATGCCGATATAAAGACACTCTTGCGCAACAAGACATAGGCGCTTATCTGCTGGCGACACTTCACCGACAAAGAACATCTTTGAGGTATCACCGTGGTAGCCATCTTTAATAACCGTGATATCAATGTTCAGAATATCACCCTCTTTCAGTACCGCTGGACGCTGTAATTGCCCATACTGCGTATCTTGAGTTGCCGGAATGCCGTGACAAACAATGTGATTGATAGAGGTACAGATCGATTTAGGAAAACCGTGGTAATTCAATGGTGCTGGAATCGCTTGCTGTACTTCAGTGATGTACTTGTGGCAGATCTGGTCAAGTTCTTCAGTGGTGATGCCCACTTTTACATGCGGTTCAATCATCTCAAGGACATCGGCAGCCAGTTTACCCGCGACGCGCATTTTGGCTATTTCTTCAGCAGTTTTGATTTTTACAGACATCGGCTTTCTCTATGCGTTAATTCTTGAGCACTTAACTGTGCGAATGGGCGTTATTCTAGCAGTGCATGGATGAATCGCAAGGGATCCCTGTCGGTAAGTAAGAATTGTTTGCATAACTACAGCTTACCTAGGCCATGATGTGTCGTATTTTTTTCTAGCCAGAGAAGGGCTAAATATGGTATAAAGCGCGCCGGAATCGAAGTGCGTTTTCTTCTGAAATGACGAAGCCCACCTTCCTTTCTAAACACATTATCTTTAAATCACACACATTCCGACACGTGTTCCGGGGTGCTCCAACAATAAAACTATCGGCAACAACCGAATAGATGTTAGGGGTCGGATACATGGGGAATGTGGAGGCCTAACCCCATAGAGGATTTTTAAATGGCAACTGTATCAATGCGCGACATGCTAAAAGCTGGTGTTCACTTCGGTCACCAGACTCGTTACTGGAACCCAAAAATGAAGCCATTCATTTTTGGTGCTCGTAGCCGTGTTCACATCATCAACTTAGAAAAAACTGTTCCTATGTTCAACGAAGCTCTAGCTGAGCTACAAAAAGTTGGCGAGAAAAAAGGTAAAGTTCTTTTCGTTGGTACTAAACGCGCAGCATCTGAAGCTGTTAAAGAAGCGGCTATCGCAAGCAACCAATTCTACGTTAACAACCGCTGGTTGGGCGGCATGCTAACTAACTGGAAAACTGTTCGTCAGTCAATCAAGCGTCTAAAAGAGCTTGAAATTCAAGCAACAGATGGCACTTTTGATAAGCTAACTAAGAAAGAAGCTCTAATGCGTACTCGTGAAATGGAGAAGCTAGAGAAATCTCTTGGTGGTATCAAAGATATGGGCGGTCTACCTGACGCACTATTCGTTATCGATGCAGATCACGAGCACATTGCAGTTAAAGAAGCAAACAACCTAGGTATCCCAGTTTACGCTGTTGTTGATACTAACTCTAACCCAGATGGCGTTGACTACATTATCCCTGGTAACGACGACGCAATCCGTGCAATCCAGCTTTACCTAAATGCTGTTGCAGAAACGGTTAACGAAGGTCGTAACAAAGATGCAGCTGCACTTGCCGCTGCAAAAGACGGTTTCGTAGAAGCAGAATAATAGCGGCTCTGAGTCACACTTGATTATATGTGTCACACGATTGATGCATTGAACAAGTTATAGTTAGCATCAGGGGCCAAACAATCGGCCCCTGATTTTTACCACCAGAATCAACTGAGGAATAGAGAATGGCAACTGTAACTGCTGCTCTAGTAAAAGAACTGCGCGAGCGTACTGGCGCAGGTATGATGGAATGTAAAAAAGCGCTTGTAGAAGCAAACGCTGACATCGAACTAGCAATTGAAAACATGCGCAAAAGCGGCGCAGCTAAAGCAGCGAAAAAAGCAGGTAACATCGCAGCTGAAGGTACTATCCTAATTAAAGAAGCTGATGGTTTTGCAGCACTTCTAGAAGTGAACTGCCAAACTGACTTCGTAGCAAAAGATTCAAGCTTCCTAGCGTTCGCTAACGAAGTTCTAGAGGTTGCACTTGCTGAGCGTCTAGATATCGCAGCACTTCAAGCTAAATTTGAAGAAGCACGTATTGCTCTTGTTGCTAAAATTGGTGAAAACATCACTATCCGTCGCGTTCATTACATCGAAGGCGCTAAAGTTGGTTCATACCGCCATGGCGACCGTATCGGTGTTGTGGTTGCTGGTGAAGCGGATGAAGAGACCATCAAACACGTAGCAATGCACGTTGCTGCTGCAAAACCTGAGTACGTGAACCCTGAAGATGTACCAGCAGAAGTTGTGGCTAAAGAGCGTGAAATCCAAATCGAAATCGCAATGCAATCTGGCAAGCCAGCGGCAATTGCTGAGAAAATGGTTGAAGGCCGCATGACTAAGTTCACAGGTGAAGTATCACTTACTGGTCAAGCGTTCATCATGGATCCTTCTCAAACTGTTGGCGCAATGCTGAAAGCTAAAGGCGCAACCGTTACTAACTTCGTACGTCTAGAAGTTGGTGAAGGTATTGAGAAAGCTCAAGAACTTAGCTTCGCTGAAGAAGTTGCAATGGTTCAAAAAGGTTAATCCTAGCGATTTTGCCTAAAAAGAGACCGTAGCCAAGGCTGCGGTCTTTTTACGAATGGCATATTGAGACTAATTGTGATGATTTAGAATTCAGTATTCAGTTTTAAATCATGACTGTTAATTAACAACTCTCTATTTGGAAGGTAAGCTCCATGACTACGAACCCTAAACCAGCCTATCAACGTATCCTGTTAAAACTTAGCGGTGAAGCGCTACAAGGCGAAGAAGGTTTTGGTATTGATCCTGCGGTGTTAGATCGCATGGCACAGGAAGTAAAAGAACTGGTTGAACTGGGTGTTCAAGTGGGTGTTGTCATCGGCGGCGGTAACTTATTCCGTGGCGCAGGTCTTGCTGAAGCGGGCATGAACCGTGTTGTGGGCGACCACATGGGAATGCTGGCAACCGTAATGAATGGTTTGGCAATGCGTGATGCTTTGCACCGTGCTTATGTGAATGCGCGCGTGATGTCTGCCATTCCTCTTAAAGGTGTGTGTGACGATTACAATTGGGCCGATGCTATCAGCCAACTACGTCAAGGCCGTGTTGTGATCTTCTCTGCGGGTACTGGTAACCCATTCTTCACAACTGATTCTGCTGCCTGTTTGCGCGGTATTGAAATTGAAGCGGATGTGGTTCTAAAAGCGACAAAAGTAGATGGCGTATTTAGTGCAGACCCAGTGGCAAACCCAGACGCAGAACTGTATGATAAGCTGTCTTATACAACCGTGCTTGAAAAAGAGCTAAAAGTGATGGACTTGGCCGCGTTTACGCTAGCGCGTGACCATAAAATGCCAATCCGCGTATTTAATATGAACAAACCGGGCGCACTACGTCGCGTGGTAATGGGTGAAGCGGAAGGTACACTAATTAGCACCGCTGACTAATCACTCCAAAACAAAAAAACAAGTAGGTGATATTTGTGATTAACGAAATCAAGAAAGACGCTCAAGAGCGTATGGATAAGAGCGTAGATGCCCTGAAAAACAACCTTTCTAAGGTACGTACTGGTCGCGCTCACCCAAGTTTACTCTCCGGCATTTCTGTCGATTACTATGGTGCTTCGACACCGCTGAATCAAATCGCTAACGTTGTAGCTGAAGATGCACGTACTCTCGCGATCACTGTTTTTGATAAAGAGTTGACGCCAAAAGTTGAAAAAGCGATTTTGATGTCTGATTTGGGTCTAAACCCAATGTCTGCAGGTACGGTTATTCGTGTACCACTGCCACCACTGACCGAAGAACGTCGTCGTAATTTGGTGAAAATTGTTCGTGGTGAAGCCGAAGGTGGTCGCGTTGCGGTTCGCAACATTCGTCGTGATGCCAATGGCGACTTAAAAGCTCTACTGAAAGATAAAGAAATCTCTGAAGACGAAGATCATAAAGCGCAAGAAGAGATTCAAAAACTTACCGATGTAGCGATTAAGAGAATTGATGAAGTTCTTGCTGCAAAAGAAAAAGAGTTAATGGAAGTTTAATTCGCTCTTTTTAGCCTTTCTAAAACGCTGTGCTCACAGTGCAGCGTTTTTTATGCTATTTTGCCCTATCAGTTTGGTAATCAATTAATTTCTTATGCAAAACTCATCCCTCTCATCTGATGTATTACCCCAACACATCGCAATCATTATGGACGGAAATGGCCGTTGGGCTAAAGCACAAGGTAAACCTCGTGTATTTGGTCATAAGAATGGTGTAGCAGCGGTCCGAAGAACGATTTCTACTGCAGCGAAATTGGGTATTAAAGCCGTTACTTTGTTTGCCTTTAGCAGTGAAAATTGGCGACGTCCGGAAGCTGAAGTAGGCGTGTTGATGGAGTTATTTATTACTGTGCTATCCACAGAAGTAAAAAAGCTGCATAAGAACAATCTGCGTCTTAGGGTCATTGGTGATAAAACACGTTTTAGCTCACGCTTACAAACAAAAATCGCTCAGGCAGAAGAGTTAACCTCATCAAACAGTGGCATGGTCGTTAATATCGCCGCAAACTATGGCGGAAAATGGGATATCACAGAAGCAATGCGCTCTATCGCGGTCAAAGTGGCGAGCGGTGAGCTTTCTCCTGATCAGATTGACGAGACGCTGATTACACAGTCGCTAACGATGTCTGATATTCCTGAAGTGGATTTGCTCATTCGTACCAGCGGTGAATGTCGTATTAGTAATTTTATGTTGTGGCAATTGGCCTATGCAGAGATGTACTTTACGCCGATTTACTGGCCTGAGTTTGGTGAAGAAAGTTTAATTGAAGCAGTGACTTGGTTTGTTAACCGTGAACGCCGTTTTGGCTGCACAGGGGAACAGGTTAAGGCATTGATGGAACAGAAATAAAGGATCCATTAGTTTGAAGCAACGAATTATCACGGCGCTCATATTAGCTCCACTGGTGATGCTGGGCATTTTTGAACTGCCACTCCCCCTATTTATGGCCGTTTTGGCCCTTGTGGCGCTCGTCGGTGTATGGGAATGGACGCAGTTTATCGATTCGACATCTAGGTACCTGGCGCTGTTACCCGCCATTATTATTGGTGGAGCAAGTTACCTACTGATTTCCCCTGATGCCGTTAGCCTAGCCAACATGAACTCGAATCACTATGTGATATTAAGTGTTGGGGTGGCTTGGTGGCTGTTTTCTAGCTTTTTAGCTATTACCTATCCTAAATCCCGTCCATGGTGGGAAAAATCCAATCTACTTAGGCACCTTTTTGGTGTGCTTACGCTACTTCCTTTTTTCTGGAGCGTCCTTTTTTTACGCGCAGAAGCCTTTTTGAGTGAGCCATACCACGGTGCTAAGTTGGTGCTATTTGTCTGCTTAATTGTTTGGGCTGCAGACAGTGGCGCTTATTTTGCGGGCAAAAGTTTTGGTAAGCACAAAATGGCACCAGCAGTCAGTCCAAATAAAACCATTGAAGGGTTGATTGGTGGCATTATTACGGCATTGATTGTGGCGTGGTTTACTGCTGATTGGTTTGATATCCGGTTTACAAACACGCTGTCGATGGTCGGTATTACATTAGCGACGGTGATTATCTCTGTGCTCGGTGATCTGGTCGAAAGTATGTTTAAGCGCGTTTCAGGAATTAAAGACAGCAGTAATATTATTCCTGGGCATGGCGGCGTTTTGGATCGTATCGATAGCCTGACGGCTGCATTTCCTGTTTTTGCTCTACTGTATTTCATTTTCTAATGCTTGGGTTAAGCTGTCTTACCTCAATCTTAATTCACGGTTGTTGCTATGCGTAAGTTAACGATTCTCGGGGCCACAGGTTCAATTGGGGCAAGCACATTAAAAGTCGTGGCTCAAAATCCCGAACACTTTTCCGTTGTGGCTTTAGCCGCGGGAAATAATGTCAATAAAATGCGTGAGCTATGTCAGCGTTGGCAGCCAGTTTATGCGGTAATGGCAAACCAAAAGGCGGCGGATGAGCTTTTAGCTCAATTGCAGTCACTGAACTTAAAAACAACCGTATTATTTGGTGAAGACGCCATGTGCCACGTCGCCGCATTAGATGAGGTGGATACGGTGATGGCGGCGATTGTTGGTGCAGCAGGTTTGTTACCAACCATGGCCGCGGTAAAGGCGGGCAAGCGTGTTTTGTTGGCAAACAAAGAAGCCTTGGTGATGTCTGGCCAATTGTTTATTGATGCGGTCGAAAAACACGGTGCGGAATTGCTCCCTGTCGATAGCGAACATAACGCGATTTTTCAATGCTTACCCCCTGAAATTCAAGGCTCTTTGGGTCGCTGTGATTTACAAGAACATGGTGTGCAACATATTCTGCTCACGGGTTCTGGCGGCCCTTTTCGCTATAGTGATTTATCCTCGTTAGCTGATGTTTCACCACAGCAAGCGATTGCTCATCCTAACTGGTCGATGGGGCCGAAAATTTCGGTTGATTCCGCTACCATGATGAACAAAGGTTTGGAATATATTGAAGCTAAGTGGCTGTTTAATGCATCGAAACAGCAATTAAAAGTGTTAATCCACCCACAATCGGTGATCCACTCTATGGTGCAGTACCGCGATGGTTCGGTGCTTGCGCAAATGGGGGAACCCGATATGTCCACGCCAATTGCTTTAACTCTCTCTTATCCAGAACGCATTACTGCGGGTGTTCCGGCACTGGATTTTACCAAATTAAGTAATTTGAGTTTTATGGATGTGGACTACGAGCGTTATCCTTGTTTGGGATTGGCGATTGATGCTTGCTATCAAGGGCAACATGCCACCACCTCTTTAAATGCAGCCAACGAAATAGCCGTTGAAGCTTTTTTAAATAAGCAAATTCGTTTTACCGATATCGCACAAGTTAATGAACGTGTATTGTCAAAAGTGTGTGCAGCACATACTCGGTTACATTGCTATGACTTGGAAAGCTTGTTAGAGCTCGATAGAATGGCGCGCACTATTGCCCAGCAAATCATACAAGAGCATTTATTATGAGTGGTATTTTGTGGAATTTCGTCTCTTTCATCATTGCGTTAGGTATATTGGTTGCTGTGCATGAATTTGGTCATTTTTGGGTAGCACGTCGCTGCGGAATTAAAGTCGAAAAATTTTCCATTGGCTTTGGTAAATCACTTTGGAGCCGAGTAGCCAAAGATGGCACCGAGTACAACCTCTCAATTATTCCTCTCGGCGGCTACGTTAAAATGCTCGATAGCCGTGTTGATGATGTTCCAGCTGAATTAAAACCCTTAGCTTTTGACCAAAAACCATTGTGGAAACGTGTCGCTGTCGTGAGTGCTGGGCCTGCTTTTAACTTTTTCTTCGCCATTTTTGCCTATTGGCTCGTGTTCTTAATTGGTGTTCCAGCGGTAAAACCTGTGATTGGCGAAATTGCCCCGCAATCGATCGCCGCTCAAGCGGGTTTAGAGTCAGGAATGCAGATCAAAGCAGTCTCAGGAGTGAATACCTTAGATTGGGAATCGGTCAATATGGGGCTGATTAGCCATATTGGTGATGAACAATTAACGCTCACCGTCGGAACCAATAATGAAATTGGTGTGGATGAAATCAAAACATTAGATATCCGTTCTTGGAACTTTAACCCAGAAACAGAGTCTGCTATGGGAGCGTTGGGTTTTAAACCATTTGTCCCTGAAATATCGCTGACGCTAACCAATGTTTCTCAAGGCAGCGCCGGAGAGAAGGCCGGGTTAGAAGTTGGCGACACCTTGATCGAAGCCAACGGTGCGAAGATAAACCATTGGCAGCAAGTTGTGGAGTTGATACAAAGCCATCCCAATCAGCCAGTTTCATTGGTTGTTGTGCGTGATGAACAACGCTTGACTATCGAGCTTACGCCTGACGTTCGTGAGTTACCGCAAGGCAAAACGATAGGTTTTGCCGGAATCGCTCCTAAAGTCGCAGAATGGCCGGAAAGTTATCGATTTGAGCTGCAATATGGTGTATTTGAATCAGTCGGAAAAGCGGTTGAAAAAACACAGCAAGTGATCAACTTAACCGTCAGCATGTTGAAAAAACTGGTGGTCGGTGATGTGGGGTTGAATAATCTGAGTGGGCCGATTTCGATTGCCAAAGGAGCTGGAACCACCGCTGACTATGGTTTGGTCTATTTCTTGGGTTTTCTGGCTCTGATTAGTGTCAACTTAGGCATTATCAATCTAGTACCACTGCCAATGTTAGATGGCGGACACTTACTGTTTTTTGCAATTGAAGCCGTTATTCGTCGTCCTGTCCCAGAGAAGATTCAAGAAATGGGATACCGAATTGGTGGGGCGATCATCTTTTCTTTGATGGCTGTGGCAATATTTAATGATTTTAGTCGCCTGTGATTTGTAACCATTAGGCAGAAGTTGTAGCAAGGAATAACAAGAATAAATATGGCAATGAAACAGATCCTTTTCGCGACACTATTGGCAACCAGCCTCTCAGCACATAGTGCCGAGAATTTCGTAGTGCAGGATATTCAAATTGAAGGGCTTCAACGCGTTGCGCTCGGCGCTGCATTGCTTAAAATGCCCGTTCGAATTGGCGATACCGTTGATGCACAAGATGTCGCGGATATTATCAAAGCACTTTACACTTCGGGCAACTTTGAAGACATCAAAGTATTACGAGACAACAACGTTCTGATCGTTCAGGTGAAAGAACGTCCAACCATTGCAAGTGTTTCCTTCTCTGGAAATAAAGCGATCAAAGAAGAGCAGTTGCAGCAGAATCTTGATGCATCCAATATCCGCATCGGTGAGGCGCTTGATCGTACGACCTTGAGCAACATTGAAAAGGGGTTGGAAGATTTTTACTACAGCGTGGGTAAGTACAACGCGACCGTAAAAGCGGTGGTAACACCTTTACCTCGCAACCGTGCTGACCTTAAATTTGTGTTCAGTGAAGGGGTTTCTGCGAAAATTCAGCAAATCAACTTTATTGGCAATGAAGTGTTTAGTGACCAAGATTTACTGTCACGCTTCAATTTGAATGTCGATGTGGCGTGGTGGAATTTCCTCTCTGATGATAAATACCAAAAGCAGGTCTTAGCCGCTGATATTGAAGCTTTGCGCTCTTTCTACCTCGACCGTGGCTACTTAAAGTTTCAAGTCGATTCCACGCAAGTTGCTATTTCTCCTGATAAAAAAGGCGTTTATATCACTTTAGGCATTAGCGAAGGTCAGCCTTATAAAATCAAAGACGTTAAATTCCGCGGAGAGCTGATTGGCAAAGAGGCTGAATTTACCGCTTTGATCCCGTTTGAAGCCGAGGAAACCTATAACGGCTCACTGGTGACCAAGCTTGAAGAAGATGTAAAACGAGTATTGGGTGAAGCTGGCTATGCTTATCCTCAAGTTCGAACCATCCCAGAATTTAATGATGAAACGCAAGAAGTTTCCTTGGTTGTTCATGTGGAAGCGGGTAAGCGTATCTATGTCCGTGATATTCGCTTTGTCGGTAATAACTCAACCAAAGATGAAGTTTTGCGCCGCGAAATGCGTCAAATGGAAGGCAGTTGGCTGAGCTCTAAAGCGATTGATACGGGTAAGAGCCGTTTGAACCGTCTTGGCTTCTTTGAAACAGTGGATGTGCAAACCGTACGTGTACCTGGTAGTGAAGACCAAGTCGATCTGGTGTACAACGTGAAAGAGGCCAACTCAGGTAGTGTTAACTTTGGTGTCGGTTATGGTACAGAATCAGGCGTGAGTTTTCAGGTTGGTTTACAACAAGACAACTTCATTGGTTCAGGTAATCGAGTTGGCATCAATGCCATGATGAACGACTATCAAAAGAACATCAGTTTAGATTACCGTGATCCCTACTGGAACCTTGATGGTGTCAGTTTGGGTGGTAAGATTTTCTATAACCAGTTTGAGGCTTCTGAAGCTGGTATTGTTGATTATACCAATGAAAGCTACGGCACAAGTTTAACGTGGGGTTTCCCATTTGACGAATTAAACCGTTTTGACCTCGGTATCGGTTACACGCACAACAAGATCGGTAATATCGATGAGTATGTGCAAGTCAGTCAATTCTTACAGTCTCAAGCGAGTAATCGTAGCGATGATGGCAGTTTGATCACCAATGACTTTGACGTCAACATCTCATGGACGCGCAATAATTTAAACCGAACCATTTTCCCAACGGCGGGGAATCACCAACGCGCTTTCTACAAGATGACAGTGCCGGGCTCAGACGTAAAGTATTTCAAAGCGCAGTACGATGTTCGCCAGTATTTCCCATTAACCAAAAAACATGAGTTTTCACTCTTGCTAAGAGGACGCTTAGGGTATGGTAATGGTTACGGGAAAACGGATGGTAACGATAACTTGTTCCCATTCTATGAAAACTATTATGCAGGTGGCTTTACCACTTTGCGTGGTTTTGGATCTAACTCGGCTGGACCGAAAGCGATTTATAACGATGCGACAGGATGTAATGGCAATAATGGTGGCAACAACCGCTGCTATAGCGCAACAGATGACTCTGTCGGTGGTAACGCGGTCGCGCTAGCCAGTGTAGAACTGATTGTACCGACGCCATTTGCCTCTGATGAAACTCGTAGCCAAATTCGCACCAGCATCTTCTTCGATATGGCCAGCGTTTGGGATACAGAGTTCGATTACAAAGATGGGAAACTCGGTTATGGTGATCAGTATTATTACGATTACTCAGATCCAATGAATTACCGTTCCTCTTATGGTGCGGCACTACAGTGGATGTCACCTATGGGGCCATTGGTATTTTCAATTGCCAAACCTATTAAAATTTATGAAGGTGATAATGAAGAGTTCTTCACTTTCACGATCGGCAGAACATTCTAATTAGAGGAAAGTATTTTGAAAAAAGCGATTCAAGCGGCAGGATTGGGCCTAGTTGTACTGAGTTCATCATTTTTTGCGCAAGCCGCTGAGGCGGCGCAGAAAGTAGGTTACATTAATACCGCGCAAGTATTCCAAGCATTACCTCAACGAGAAGTTGTGCTGCAAAAATTACAAGAAGAGTTTAAAGATAAAGGGGCAGAGCTACAGTCAATTCAAGCTGAAGCAAAAACCAAAATTGAAAAACTTAAACGTGATGGCGAACTGCTAGGTCAAGATGAGATCGAGAAGCTGCGTATTGAAATTGGTCAATTAGACAGCAAGTACAAAATCAAAGCGCAAGCGTTAGAGCAAGCCTCAGCGCGTCGTGAGAGTGAAGAGAAGCAAAAACTCTTCATGGTGATTCAAGACG
>NZ_CAWNMS010000050.1:0-38786 GCF_963875605.1 Vibrio sp. V04_P4A5T148 | reverse complement strand
GTGTAGGGCTGGTGAACGCGTATCTTACACGGTCATCTGTGCTGAGATACAAGTCGATGTTTATTGTTGTTTTTATGTGGTCGGATTGTAAATGTGGAATGGTTATTCTGCTAGCAAAAATAATGGCAACATTTTTTACTGAAAACTAGGTAAAAATCAGCGTATTGAGTGGTTTTTGGCGGTGGTTAGAGATGTTGACAAATTCTAAAGTCGCGACTTATTTTGTGATGATAATGGTCTGCTTCAAATATTTGATGTGGAATGGTTTTTCTTTTTCATAAAAATGAGATTAGATTCAAATTGTTATCTTAAAATGTGGTGAGTTTTCGGCTAATTCACCATCACACTTATTGGATGAATCGTGACGGGCATTGCTTTCGTTACTGCGCTGGTTTTATCTTAATAAGAGCGCAGATGCATAAAATAACGTCTACTATTTAACCATTGGCTAGGATGTATTACTTCCAAGGATGATAACAATGGTAATACTTACCCACTTCTCAATTAAGGCACGCTTGTTCTTACTCTGCCTCATTCCAACACTGGTTATTTTGGCTGTGGCATGGCGTCTATTCCTCCCATTTGAAAGCCGTTTAGACACATACCATGTGTTGAACCAAAAGATTGGAGCAATCAATCAGGTCACCACCAGTTCAGCCCTTTTTTATACCTTGCTCAGTGCGCAGCTGCGCAGCGAAAATAGCGAGGACTCTCGGCCGCAGCTCAAGCAGGAGCTAGCTGAATCGCTGGATAAAATTGTGCTGGATACAGGTTCTACAAATAGTCATTTTGGGAGTAAAAGCAACCGTACATTGATAGAAAACCGTGTGCTTGACCTTCACCATTTGTTGGATGAGTTGCCGTCGGCCTCACAAAGCGAGACCCTAGAATTAGGCCGCCAAGTATTTAATCTTTTGTATGAAGTGATGGCCGAGCTGCAAAAAACCAACAGTTTTCTTGCGCCTGTTGATATCCATACCTTGGATCTGGTGTATAGCGACCTACATTGGTTTGCATTTTGGGTGCAAAAAGAGGCGTGGTTAATCAAAGAATTAACCATGGAGCAAGAGGTGTTTCAATCTCGACAAACAGAATACTTTCAAGCTGTTGAGCGCCAGCAACAATACTTCGAACGTATCATTGATAACGGCGCTCAACTCGAACAACTGGTGCAGTTGTTTACGCAACCTGAATTTCGCCAAGCCGCTTTGATTCGCGAAAAAATCGTTAGTAATGAAGCCGATCCTCAAGCATTAGCTTCTTATGTCAAAAATGTGGAAGAGCGTTACTTGGCGATAGATAAACTGGTGCAAAGTGTCAACCAACACTTATCGGCTCAACTGAATGTGCGTCTCCAGCAAGAAAAAATGAGTATGTTAAGTATATCGGCATCGCTGTTGGCCGTGTTGGCGCTGCTGTTTGTGCTAGGAGCAAGTACCTCATCTCGCATCTCGTCAAAGCTCAAGCGGATCATCAATACCATGAGTCGATTGCGTGAAAAGCAGAACGGCATTGAACAGATCCCGATTGATGGCAAAGATGAGTTTTCCCGTTTTACGATCAATCTCAACCATATTATTGAGAAACAGCAACAGTACGAGAGTGCTTTGGTGGAAACAAAGGAAGCGGCAATTGCCGCTAATCGAGCCAAAAGCGCGTTCTTAGCCAATATGTCGCATGAGATCCGAACGCCTCTTAATGGAATCATCGGTATGACTGAAATATTGTCACGCAGCGAGTTTACGGGGAATGAGCGTGAAATCCTGGCCGATATTGATACCTCTTCGCAAGCGTTGCTGATCTTGATTAACGATATTCTCGATTTATCTAAAATTGAATCAGGCAACTTGGAGCTTGCTCCACATCGCTTTGAACTCGCTGAATTGGTATACGACACGGTGAACTTGGTGAACGCGAAAGCGTTGAGCCAGCATATTGAGCTTAATATTTATCTCGACCCTGCATTACCTCGTTTTATCATCGCGGATGAATATCGTCTGAAGCAGGTCTTGATGAACTTGTTGTCCAATGCGGTGAAATTTACCAAAGATGGCTATGTCAACACTGGCTTAACCTTAGAAACGGGCGATATAACCTCGATACGTTTTGCTGTATCCGATACGGGAAGTGGCATCGATAAAGAGATGTTGAATACGATTTTTGATCCCTTTATTCAAGAAGATAGCAGTATTACCCGTCGTTTTGGAGGGACTGGGCTAGGGTTGGCTATCTGCCGTCAATTAGTCGATCTGATACAGGGTGACATTCATGTACAGTCCACTAAAGGCTTAGGTAGCTGCTTTGAATTTGTCGTTCCCATTGAGGTTGCCGAAGATCAGCCGCAAGTTGAGCCTCTTGCCACGCAGGCGTTGTTAATTACCAATATGTCTAACTACTCATCTGCTATTCGGCGTGAATGCGTTCAATGGGGGATTCAACTCAATGAAGCGCGTGATGTTGAACAAGCAGTCAAGAGTGGGTTTAGCGCCGTATGTATTTTATATTGCCAAAGCTTAAGCCGCAGCATGCAATCGGATCTCATTGCGCTGCGTGAGCATTTTTCCAGTGCAAAAATAGTGGTTCTGCAGCATCACTTGTTCGTCAACAAAGACGCAATTCATCTTGCGCAGGCAAGTATCACGTTGCCTTTTTTAGGGGCGCGTTTTGAACGTGCCCTCAAAGCATTAGTGGCCGATACAGAAACGGCTTTAACGCCAGTCGAGGAGAGTCAGTTAGACTACTTAGAGTGCAATCATAAGCGTATTTTGATTGTTGAAGACAATTTGATGAACCAAAAAATCGCCAGCTTCTTCCTTGAAAAAGCAGGGATTGGTTATGTGGTGGCCAACAACGGGCAAGAAGCGGTAGATGCCATCACCCAAGGGGGACATTTTGCTGCGGTGTTAATGGATTGCATGATGCCAGTGATGGATGGCTTAACCGCGACTAAGAAAATCCGCGAATGGGAAAAAGAGCAAGGCGTTGAAAAATTACCCATTATCGCCTTAACCGCCAGCGTTTTGGAGGAGGATATTAAAAGCTGCTTTGACGCGGGCATGGATGCGTATTTGCCCAAACCTTATAAATCCAAGCAACTTTTTGATATTTTTAGCGATCTGCAAGTGGCGAACTCTTGAGAAGATAGCCTAATCGCTATTTTTATCGATTTTCGAAATTTAAATTAATTGACCTTACCCCTAGGGTAAGCTTTAGTCTGTGGGAGTTTTCAGTCAGATAGTGATATTGGATATGCAACTTTCGCTGCATACAATTTGGGTCTCCATGTTGGTGATGATGACGCTGCTTGCTTCAAGCTTAGTGTCTAGCGCACCTTTAATGGCGATCACAATGTCACCGACTTCGGCTGTATCCCATTCAGTGACTGACGATGCAAACCCGCCGCAACACTGCTCAAATATGAACGCTGCGCACCATGATTCCGATGCAAGTGACATGACTTCATCAGCGATGAGTAACGATTGTATCGATCACAGCGACCAAGGTGTTGATTCCTGTTGCAGCGTCATGTGCATGACCACGTTAGCTTTCTTTATCACTGAACACCAACCCTTCACACCTCACGCGGTTTTATTGTTGATCAATGCAGAAGCAACGCGTGGCATTGTGATGGTAGCTCGCTCACTTTACCGTCCCCCTATCGTTTAATTTCTCTTTCATTACGCCTATGGCGTGTTTGTGCGGCCTTTAACTAGGTGCGTGACTCTCTGTTGCATCTCAACCTTTTGCGATGCATGAAAGATGGAATTTTATTGTGAACCTTAAACTCTCTGTGATCGCTTGGTCGATCAGTATAGTGGGCGTTTTGTCATTCCCCTTGATGGTGAATGCAGCCTCACAAGCCGCGATGGCTCAGCCTGATTCGCATGCAAAACAATTAGCTCAGCTGATTGACGCTGCATTAGCGAATGATGCCGTCCGCAAGCAATATTTTGCTCAATCTCAAGCAATACAAGAAACTGGAATGGCCAGTTCAACCCTGATGGATCCTAAGATCAAAGTTGGCTTTGGTGGTTTGCCCATTGATAGTTTTAAGTTTGATGAAGATCCTATGACTAACATTTCTGTGGGCTTAATGCAGCAGTTTGAACGGGGTTCAAGCTTGGCATTACAAGCGAAAAAAGCAAAGCAACAAGCCACTGGCGTTGCGCTTCAGGTTAATTTACGTGAGCTGGAAGTGGCAAGCAGCATGACTCAATTATGGTTAGAGTTAGGCTACCAACAACGCGCTGAACGTATCGTGCGGGCAAACCAAACCTTAATGCGTGAGCTGGCTGGTTTTATTGAAACGAACTATTCATTAGGTAAAAGCGAAGCGCAAGATCTGCTGCAAGCGCAGTTACAAGTTTCCAAATTGGACGAAAAATTACAAGCCAATCAACAAATGCAGCAACGCATTGTGTCGCAATTATCTGAATGGTTAGGTAGTGCTTGGTTGGTTGAACAACCTATGCTAACAGCTGAAGAGTCAGTGAACTGGTCCCGTTTGGAAGCGCAATTGGCTGCCATTAATGACAGCACCACTCACTATGCTTTATTGGTCACTCACCCGATGGTCGGCATGGCAGAAGCGGCAATTCACACCAACCAAACGCAAGTCGAAATAGCACAAACGGCCTATCAGCCTCAGTTTGGTGTGGAAGTGATGTACGCCTATCGTCAGGCAAGCAGCATGCAAGGCGTACCAGCAGCCGACATGGTCAGTGCCTATCTCACCATGGATATCCCGCTGTTTACGGGTAACCGCCAAGATAGAAACCACGCGGCGGCGCAATATCAAGTGGGCGCGGCTAAATCACAGCGTGATGTTCTATTGGCGCAGATGAACGCCAAAGTGAATGCCTTATTGGTTGATAAAACGAACCTCGAACAGCGTTTAGCACGCTATCAAACCACCTTACTAACGCAAGCGAAAGCGCGCACTCAAGCGGTTGAGAGAGGCTACGAAAACAATACCTCCCAGTTTAATGATGTCGTCAGTGCCGCCAGCGATGAACTAGCGCTGCAATTAGAACAAATGCGCCTAATGACCGATTTAAACCTAACCCAAAGTAACCTCGCTTATCTGTTAAATGGGTTCGATTTTCAAGTTAGTGCGCCTTCACTTACGTCTGTAGAAAAACTTACCTCTTTAGAAACACTTACGCCTGTAGAAAAGTAGGAGAACTCAATGAAATCATTAAACATAGCCGTACTTTCCTTAGCGATAGGTGGATTACTGGGGTTTGGCATCAATCAGTACCTGTCTGGTCACGATATGGAGGCGATGAACTCAGCCAATGCGACGTCTGAACCGCTGTATTGGGTTGCGCCGATGGATCCGAACTACAAACGCGATAAACCGGGTAAGTCGCCGATGGGGATGGATCTCATCCCGGTGTACACCGAATCGTCGACGCAAGCACAAGAGCATAGCGGTACGGTGACCATCAGTGCTGCGGTCGAAAATAACTTGGGTGTGAAAACCGAACCCGTGGTGTTTGCACAGTTATCTCCACGCATTGAGACAGTCGGCTACATTGCATTTGATGACAGTTTATTGTGGCAAACGAATGTTCGCGTGGCTGGTTGGGTTGAAAAACTGAATATTAATGCGGTTGGAGAGAGGGTTCGTAAAGGCGATGTCTTATTTACGCTCTACTCACCAGAGCTAGTTAAAGCGCAGGAGGAGCTGTTAAATGCTCATCGAGCCGGCCGTGAAAGTTTACTGAAAGGCGCAACCGAGCGTTTGGTTTCACTGGGGGTTGATCGTGCACAGATCAAACAGATTATCGCTCGAGGCAAAGCCACTCAATCGATAGAGGTCAAAGCCATTGCTGATGGGGTGATTGCGAGTTTGAATATTCGCGAAGGGGGTTACTTATCGCCAGCGCAAGCGGTGATAAGCGCAGGCCCTTTAAACGAAGTGTGGGTCGATGCTGAGGTATTTGAGCGCCAAGCACATTGGATTACGTCGGGTAGTTTAGCGTCAATGACACTGGATGCTCTTCCCGGCAAGGAGTGGCAAGGGAAGATCGATTACGTTTATCCCATTTTGGATCCGAAAACCCGAACGCTGCGTATGCGTTTGAAATTTCTCAATCCGAAGGGTGAGTTGAAGCCTAACATGTTCGCCAATATCGCTTTGCAGCCCGTATCGCAACAAGCGGTGCTCACCATTCCTAAATCAGCAGTTATTCATTCGGGCGGCATGACGCGGGTCGTACTTGCTGAAGGAAATGGCAAATACCGCTCAGCAAGGATTAAAGTTGGCCGCGAAGCAGGCGAACGCCTTGAAGTTTTACAAGGGTTAACGGAGCAAGACACGGTCGTCACGTCGGCGCATTTTCTGCTGGATTCGGAGTCGAGCCAAAGCGCTGATTTGTCGCGAATTAACGGAGTGGAAGCTGCCAATGAAGCGTGGTTAACGGGTGATGTCAGCACATTGATGGCAGATTTTGGGATGATCACTCTCAATTACAAACCAGTAAGCAAATGGGGTTGGCAAGCAGGTCAGATCAATTTCACGGTCGAGGAGGCGTTGGATCTCAGCTTATTTGCTGAAGGGCAAACGGTTCGATTTCTAGTGGCAAAACAGGGTGACGAATATGTACTAAAAGCACTGGAAGCGAGTGAGCAGGCAAGTAGTGCGACGAACATGACTGCAGCAGAAACGTTAGGAGGTCAACAATGATCGGTGCGATTATTCGTTGGTCGATCAATAACCGTTTTTTGGTGTTGGTGGCGGCTCTGTTTCTCACTTTGGGCGGACTTTACAGTGTAAAGAACACGCCTGTTGATGCTTTACCGGATCTCTCAGATGTGCAAGTGATCATCAAAACCAGCTATCCCGGCCAAGCGCCGCAGGTAGTGGAAGATCAGGTCACTTACCCGCTCACAACGGCGATGCTTGCCGTTCCGGGGGCAGAAACGGTCCGTGGCTATTCATTCTTCGGTGATTCCTACGTCTACATCATCTTTGATGATAAAACCGATATGTATTGGGCTCGCTCGCGGGTATTGGAATATCTAAGCCAAGTGACGCCAAAACTGCCACCCAATGCCAAACCAACCTTGGGGCCGGATGCGACGGGGGTTGGCTGGATCTACAGTTATGTACTGCAAGATAAAACCGGCCAACACGATCTTGCGCAGCTACGCAGTTTGCAAGATTGGTTTTTGAAGTACGAGCTGCAAACGGTGAATGGTGTCTCCGAAGTGGCTACCGTTGGCGGCATGGTTAAGCAGTATCAAGTGCAAATTGATCCGGCAAAGCTACGCGCTTATAACCTGACTTTGCAACAAATCAATGCGGCGATCCAAAATGGTAACCAAGAGTCGGGAGCGTCAGTGATTGAGGTTGCGGAAGCCGAACACATGGTACGCACCAGTGGCTATCTGACCAGTATTGATGACATTAAAGCGCTACCACTGAAAGTGACCGACAAAGGAACGCCATTATTGTTAGGTGATGTGGCGGATATTAACCTTGGCCCACAAATGCGTCGTGGTATTTCTGAGTTTAACGGTGAAGGAGAAGCGGTTGGAGGCGTGATCGTGATGCGTTTTGGCGAAAATGCTAGCCAAGTGATTGATGACGTCAAAGCGAAATTGACTGATCTCCAACGCAGCTTACCGGAAGGTGTCGAAATTGTTGCCACTTATGATCGTTCAACCTTGATCAATCAAGCCGTTGAAAACCTTTGGCATAAGCTAGCAGAAGAGTTCATTGTCGTTGCGGTCGTGTGTGCGCTGTTTTTATTCCATATCCGCTCATCATTAGTGATTGCTTTGAGTTTGCCCGTGGGCATTCTATTGGCTTTTATTGTGATGCATTGGCAAGGTATCAATGCCAATATCATGTCACTTGGGGGGATCGCCATTGCTATCGGTGCTATGGTCGACGGGGCGATTGTGATGATCGAAAATGTGCATAAACATATTGAACGCACCCCACTGACCGACAAAAATCGCTGGCAGGTGATTGGCAAAGCCGCTGAAGAAGTCGGTGCGCCACTATTTTTCTCACTACTTATCATTACGTTAAGTTTTGTGCCCGTTTTTGCACTCGAAGGCCAAGAAGGCAAGATGTTCTCGCCATTGGCGTTTACTAAAACCTATGCCATGGCCGCCGCCGCAGGTTTAGCGATCACGCTTGTCCCTGTTCTTATGGGCTATTTTGTGCGTGGCAATATTATTTCCGAGCACAAAAATCCTATCAATAAAGGGCTTGTGGCACTTTATCGTCCACTACTCAACCTGAGTTTGCGTTATCCCAAAAGCATGATTGTATTGGCTTTGGCATTAATGGCTTCCGCTTATTACCCAATGAGCAAATTAGGCAGTGAGTTTATTCCGCCATTAGATGAAGGCGATCTCATGTACATGCCGACAACCTATCCGGGGATCTCGATTGGTAAGGCGCGTGAGCTATTGCAGCAAACCAATAAACTCATCAAAACCGTACCAGAGGTCAAAACCGTGTGGGGCAAAATGGGGCGTGCAGAAACCGCAACCGATCCCGCGCCCTTAACCATGATTGAAACGGTGATCCAACTTAAACCTCGGGATCAATGGCGTGAAGGCGTAACCACAGAATCGCTACGTAAGGAATTTGACAGCTTAGTGCAATTTCCGGGGTTAACCAACGCGTGGGTGATGCCAATCAAAACACGCATCGATATGTTAGCTACAGGGATCAAAACGCCGATTGGTATCAAGATAGCGGGTCCCGATCTCAAACAGATTGAAACCATCGGTGCGCAGCTTGAACCTATCCTTAACCGCGTTCAAGGCACGGCATCGGTTTATGCTGAACGTGTGGCTGGTGGACGTTATGTAACGATAGACATCAATCGGTTACAAGCGGCGCGCTATGGGCTAAGCATTAAAGATGTGCAACAAGTGGTTTCAACCGCAGTGGGGGGCATGAATGTAGGGGAAACCATTGAGGGGTTAGAGCGTTACCCGATCAATGTACGTTACCCGCAAGATTACCGTGATTCGGTAGTGAAGCTGCAAAATTTACCTTTGGTGACTCAAAACGGTGCACGTTTGGCCTTGGCCGATGTGGCTGATATTCGATACGAAGACGGCCCGCCGATGATCAAAACCGAAAACGCACGGCCAAACGGCTGGGTCTTTGTCGATATTGATGGACGCGATCTCGGTTCATATGTGGCAGAGGCGCAACAAGCGGTAGCGGAGCAATTACAACTGCCAGCAGGATATTCTCTCGTATGGTCTGGTCAATATGAATACATGGAGCGAGCAAAAGCACGCTTGAGTGTCGTCGCACCGATCACGATCGCAATCATCATGTTGCTACTCTATTTCAGTTTCCGTCGAATCGGAGAAGTGTTGATCATTATGGCGACATTGCCGCTGGCGATGGTGGGTGGCGTGTGGTTGATGCACTACCTTGGCTACAACTTTTCAATCGCCGTGGGAGTGGGCTTTATTGCACTTTCAGGTGTTGCGGTAGAAATTGGCGTGATCATGCTCGTTTATTTAAACCAAGCTTGGCACTACAAAAAAATTGATGCGCAAGAAAATGGTGCGGTCATTGACAGCCAAGATCTCATCAATGCCATTGGCGAAGGAGCAGGACAGCGCGTGCGCCCAGTCATGATGACGGTACTGACAGTTATTATTGGCCTGATCCCGATTATGTATGGCACGGGAACCGGTTCGGAGGTAATGCAGCGCATTGTCGCCCCCATGATTGGAGGCATGGCTTCAGCACTATTGCTCACATTATTGGTTCTACCTGCGGTATTCAAGTTATGGAAAAACCGTGAAATCGCAACACTCAAATAGCGTGCAGTTGGCAAAGTAAAAGCTAAGCACTAATCGGAAAATAAATAGTAACTGGATGAATTTAAGGAAAATCAAAATGAAAAAAACACTAATTACACTTTCACTGGCGTTGTTCACCTCTTCTGCCATGGCTGAAATGGATCATAGCAAAATGGATCATGGCAGCATGGTGATGAAGCAAACAGACACGATGAACATGGCGATGGATGACATGTCAGAAGTCGGCATGCCTGCCAAAGGAGCCAAACCCGATAAAGTGGTGCATGTTTTACTCTCGGATGACATGAAAATCACCTTCAAAAAGGAGGTGAATATTGAACCCGATGATGTGGTGCAATTTGTCGTTATGAACACAGGTAAAATTGAGCACGAATTTTCGATTGGTTCAGCCGACGAGCAGCTAAAACACCGAGAAATGATGCGCCAAATGGGCAATCATAAACATGATGGTGGCAGTGCCGTCACCGTGGCACCGGGTAAAGCGAAACAACTGTTATGGCACTTCCATGGTGATAATAATGTTGAGTTCGCCTGCAATATACCCGGCCATGCTGAAGCTGGGATGATTAAGAAAATTCAGCTTCAGTAAAAGTTGTCACGCTAACTCGTTAAAAGAAAAAACCGCCCTTCCAATTTGGCAGGGCGGTTTTTTTGACCATTGATTAATTATTTCAAATCACTAAGCGGTAGCCAGTTTACTTTAACACCCGCTTGTAAAAACATATCTTGGCTGACTTTGATCTTATCACCCCAACGGGATAAAAAGTCTTCTGTTTGCTCTGGGCAGTGCACTGCGGAAATCCCAGTTTGAATGATTTTTGCTGCACAGTTTGGGCAAGGAAAATGTGTCACATAAATTTCGCAACCATCCAAATCACGCTTGGCGAATAGGATGGCATTTTCCTCAGCATGCAGTGTTTTGAGGTATTTCATATCACGATCATCGGTGCCTGCACTGTCTGAAATACCATGTGGGTAACCGTTAAATCCAACCGAAACGATGCGATTTTGCTTAGTGATCACTGCGCCGACTTGCGTGGAGGGATCTTTACTCCAAGAGCCAACAAGTTCTGCCATTTGGTAAAAGCGCTGTGCCCATTTCGAAATCATGTGTTGTTCCTCTGACGATTTTCTTGCATTTCCTCAGTAGCGAGGGAGATGTGTGATTAAGATCGACATTAATATCCTAGTTTTCTCACACTTAGTCTAGAGCAATTCTCATTTCTAAATAGAATTCAGCCGTGCCAATCAGTATTAGAGTGAGAGCTCTATCTCATTTCGTGCGGGTATCTTAGCTGCGGCGATAGGCAATTATAGGATTAAGTTTGTGAGAGATCTCTTACACGTATCGTGAGACTTTAACGTTTTGCTATGCAATAAAAAGAGATTGAATTCCTATAATTGTTTGAATTTAAATGATAATTTTCATTCAGTGTCTTTCTGGTAGAGAAAAAACAACAGGTGGGGGATTGCTGAAAAAAGTGAAATCCGTAATCTGAAGTTGTCAGCAGGAAGCGGACACGGAACAGGAAAGACCCAAGGATAGGTCATCTTCAGGACGAAGATTCGATAATTCAGGAAGAATGATCGGCAAGGATAGCGAAGGACATTAGCTGGATGCTGAATAACTAGGATGGTTATCAAGGAAGGTTAATGGACGGTGCAAAGGAAAAGTGCACAAATCTGTCGGGACGACGGAGTTAAGGACACCGCTAGGAAGGCGATGAAAGGGAATGCGCTGAGGGAATCAGCAGACTATCAAGGAATTGATGCAGGGAGCACTTATCAGTAGCTGGATTGCTGCGAGTAAGAACTGGAACCCCACTAAGCGAGAGCTTAGTGGGGTTTTCTTTATTTTTGTTACCTGAAAATAATGGCCACCTGAAAATAATAAGTGGTGAGGTTAACATTGCTTCCTGCGGAGTAACTCCAGATAATAGGTGAAAATAATGAAAGGATATGATGATGATTCGCTTAGCCGTTATTGGAACCAACTGGATTACTGACCAATTTATCGAAGGGGCATTAAAAACGGGGGAATTTCAGCTAGTAGCGGTTTATTCCCGTTCGCTGGACAAGGCGAAACAATTTGCCGAAAAATACGATGCTCCGGCTTTGTTTACTGACCTTAAGAGCCTAGGTGAGAGTGACAATGTGGATGCCGTGTACATCGCCAGCCCGAATGTACTGCATGGTCCACAGTCGATTCAAATGATGCAAGCGGGCAAACATGTTATCTGTGAGAAGCCGCTGGCTTCTGATTTCTCATTAGCACAGCAGATGTATCAAGTTGCCAAACAGCATGGCGTAGTATTATTCGAGGCCTTTATAACCCCACATTTGCCCAATTTTTTCGTTCTCAAACAAGAGCTATCGCAGATTGGCGCTATCCGTAAAGCGGTGCTCAGCTACTGCCAGTATTCCTCTCGTTACCCTAAATATCTCAAGGGTGAGATGCCCAATACCTTTTTGCCCGAGTTCTCTAATGGTTCGATCATGGATATTGGTTATTACTGTTTGGGCTCAGCCATTGAACTGTTTGGTGAGCCTAAATCGGTGCAAGCCCAAGCGCATTTACTGGAGACGGGGGTTGATGGTAACGGCAGTGTGATCTTAGGATATGACGGTTTTGATGTGCTATTAATGCATTCAAAAACCAGTGACTCCTATTTGCCGAGCGAAATTCAAGGTGAAGAGGCCGCACTGCACGTTGAGATGATCTCTACCTGCAACCGCATCACGAGAATTAACCGTGGTGGTCAAACCCAAGATCTGAGTATTGAGCAACACGCCAACCGCATGTTTTACGAAGCACAAAAATTTGCAGATCAGATACAGAACAAGACAATAGATGAGCAATGCAAATTACGCTCACTCACCGTTTCCAAATTATTGACAGAAATACGCCGCCAAACGGGCGTGATTTTTCCAACCGATAACCTGTAGTTTCATCGCACAGAGAAGAGAGCAAAAATAATGCAAGCTGAAGTAAAGTGGGTCGAAAATTTCAAGTTCTTGGGCCAATCCCAATCTGGTCATTCGGTGGTGATGGATGGCAGTGGTGGTGCAACCGCGCCTAGCCCGATGGAGATGGTTCTTATGGCCGCGGGAGGTTGTAGCTCTGTGGATGTGGTTGATGGCTTAAAATCGGCCAATCAACAGGTCACTGCATGTAACGCCAAATTGACGGCTGAGCGCCGTGAAACCGCACCGCGGATTTTTACGCTAGTCAATATCCATTTCGACGTATCAGGCGTTGATCTTGACCCTAGTGTCGTTGAAAAAGTGACGACCGATTCATTAGAAAAGTACTGTTCTGTCTGCTTAATGTTAGGCAATAGTGTCACAATGACTCACAGTTGGGCGATTGTTTAAGCCAGTCAATCAATAAAACTAGGAAAAAGCAATATGCTCTGATCTTGCCTTTTCCTGTGCGTTACAGGTTGGTTGAAATTAAAGAGGAAAGTGAAACAGTGAGCTTTTCTCTTTTTTCTTTTGTTTATCCAAGTAGTCTAAATAAACTAGATGCATAAGGAGGAACGGCTCATGACCGAAATGGAAAAAATGATGAATGGTATGGTGTTTGACGGTGCAGACCCAGAAATGGAAGCCATTCGTAGTAAAGCAGGACATTTACTGTTGCAGATCAACCAATGCGCCGATGCTACAGCCCGCCATCAATTGCAAACTCAACTATATCGTCAAATTGGCCAACAAAGTGTGGTGCAGCCTCCTTTCTATTGTGAATTCGGTGAAACAATTTCCATTGGTGATGAAACCTTTATCAACATGAATGTCACTATGCTTGATGGCGCTAAAATCACGATTGGTAATCATGTTTTGATTGGCCCTAACACCCAGTTTTATACACCAGCGCATGCTTTGGATTATCGCAGCCGCCGCTTGTGGGAAACATTTTGTAAGCCGATTACGGTTGAAGATGACGTATGGATTGGTGGCAACGTTGTGATTAATCAAGGAGTCACGATTGGTGCGCGTTCGGTTGTCGCGGCAAATTCAGTGGTCAATCAGGATGTGCCAGCTGATAGCCTAGTCGGAGGCACACCAGCGAGAGTGCTCCGTTCATTAAAAGAAATGAATGGAACATCTGACCTGCATAGTTCAGTTAAGGAAGGGCATCATTGAAGCAGCATAAACATACACTATTTGGTGTTGCGGCTATCTTGCTGTGGAGCTGTCTCATGGGGCTAATCAGAACGGTCACCGAGCAATTTAGCCCAATTGGTGGGGCGGCGCTGATTTACACTGTGAGCTCAGTATTTCTGATGCTTGTCATGGGTGTGCCTAAATTCAAACACTTTTCTCTGCGTTATGTTCTGATCGGTGGCGCGCTTTTTGTGAGCTACGAAATCTGCTTAGCGTTAGCGTTAGGTATGGCCAATGATCGCCATCAAGCGCTCGAGATGGCGGTGATTAACTATTTGTGGCCAGCCTTGACGGTGTTGTTTGCGGTATTTCTCAGCCGTAAACCCGTCCATATTCTTGTGTATCCAAGCGTTGCGCTCGCATTTGTCGGGGTTGCTTGGACCATTACTGGTGATAGTGGGTTTTCGGTGATGCAAATATCAGCCAATATTGCGACTAATCCCTTAACCTATAGCATGGCGTTTGGCGGGGCGATTATTTGGGCTGTTTATTGCAATATCACCAAACAGTTAGCCAATGGACAAAATGCCATTATCCCGTTCTTTATGGCTACGGCTATCGCCCTCTGGATTAAGTATTTTCTTAGCAGCGAAAGCACTTTAGTGTTTACCGTTCCAGCAACCTTGAATTTAGCGTTAACGGGTGTGGTGATGGGCAGCGGTTATGCACTTTGGAATGTGGCAATCTTGCGCGGGAATATGATGTTATTGGCGACTCTTTCTTATTTCACGCCAGTGATTTCAACCTTGCTTTCATCGCTAATCTTAGGTGTAGCGCTTGGGTTTAGCTTTTGGCAAGGTGTGATTATGGTGACGATGGGTTCTTTAATTTGTTGGTGGGCGACCAGAGAACGTCAATCTACGGTGCAAGAGAAAATGCCAATAGCCTGACATCGCAACAGCTTTGCTATGTATAAAAAAGCCCTCTCGGGAACGAGAGGGCTTTTTCCGTTTAATTGAGACTGATTAGCGAGCCACGTTCATGGTTAATTGCAGTACGAATGGTAGCTTTGATAAACGCTTATGTAGCGAGCGACGAGTACTTTCGATATCTTCAAGTGCAATCATTTCATTCTCATCAGGGCGAATGTCGACATTGACCCACAGCTCATGACCGACTTTAGTCACCGCAGTCAACTCGATATCTTGCTCTGATTCTTCGCCTACGGCAATGACACCTTGATCCACGGTTTTACAAATCTCTTTGCTTGGTGACATCATCAACAATTCACGCGTTGCCGATTTAAGCATGTCATAAGGCACTTTGATAAAGTAAAACGACATTAATAACATCATGATTGGGTCTGCATAGACGGCATATTTTGCCCAAGGAGACAAGGTCATCAACCAAGCGGCAATGAAGCCTACCGTTACCGCGACGCTTAGTAGTGTATCCATTTGCCACTGTTTTACTTCAGCGTCAATCAAACCAGAAGAGTAACGTTTACTCTTGTTGACCATGAACCACCACGCAATCGCACAACCAATCACGTTCACTGTGCCAAAAACAGTGGCGATAGAGGCATCCACTTCTCGACCACCGCTAAACAATGCCATGACAGCCGAGTACAACGAATAACTCACGACTAACAAAATAACGCTGGCTTTGATGGCAATAACCGCTGGTTCTAGCACCGCCCGTCCAAAAGGAAAAGTGGCGTCAGAAGGTTTACGAATGTAGCGTGACGCCACCAGCGACAATAATGTTAACAGCAAACTAACCAGTGAATACACACCGTCAAACACGATAACCAGTGAACCGACAAGCATACCAACTACCAAACCACTGCTAGCAAAGCCAGAAGCTAAAAGGGCTGAAATCGTCAAAATGCGATTTTCATTATTTCTTGTTCGAGCACACATAAAAGACTACCTGTTGAAAACATGCTGTTATTTTGGCTTAAAGCACAGTTTTGACAATCTCTAAGTGTATTGGTCGTTGGCTTGAATATTGGGTTGTGAGTTTATTTTTAATTAAAACAATTGGTTATGTTATTATTTGCCTGTCATAATAATTGACGCTGACTGTCTTCGCTTTAGATTGTTCAAAATATGGGCATCTTAAAAACTAAACAACGAAAATTAAAAATCAAACAAATAGTCACGCAACTTATCGGCTAACCAGTTCATGCCAGGGTGTTCGGCCATGCCAGTGGCCGTAAACATGCAGTAATCTTCTTGAGTGAGACCGTAGGTGTGCTTAATCACCGTTAGCTTTTGTTCACGTAGGAAGTGGCGAATTAAAGGTTCTGGCAATACGCCCCATGCATTCTCAGTCAAAATGGTATTGAGCATGTAATCGAAACTGGAAAAGCCAATGTAGCGACGAGAGAAAGGTTGTAATTCGGGGTTATCTTTTTCGTTTAAATAGACCATCACGGCTTGCATTGCTCTGCGCAGTTCTTCGTCGGTGACTCGAGAAATCTTAGTTAGTGGGTGGTCACTTTTGCACACTGACATCATCCGGATTTTACCCAAGGGTTGATACGTGATCCGCGGGTCGTTGATCCTTTCATAATCGACGCCAAAGGCAAAATCGACTTGATGAGTGGCAATCAAGTTGGCTAAGTCGCCGCTTGAAGCCAATACAAGGTTGAACGAGGTCGCTGGAAAACGATTATTCAGCTGGTGTGCAAAATCTTGCCACAAGGCATCAGGAAGAGAATCATCACGGGCAATCCACATCTCGGCGTTGAAGCCCCGTGATATTTGCGTACAGGTGTGTTTTATACGTGCAATGGTCACCAAAACACTTTCACAATCTTTATAAATTGCTTTCCCCGCTTCAGATAAGGTCAGGTTGTTGCCAGTGCGCACAAACAGAGCGGTATCGAGCTCTTTCTCCAACGCTTTAATCGCCATACTGAGTTTGGTTCGGTTACATTCTAATTGTCGCGCCGCTTCGGAGACTGAGCCTGTGTCCGCGACAGAGAAAAATGCTTCAATTTGAGAAAGGTTCATAACGTTCTCTAAGGCACAATAATGGGTTGATCATAAACAATTTTAGTACCACTGCCTATCTGATGTTCTGCTACCAACTGACGGTTTTCTCGCCAATCAAAGCCAGTTCATCATTTCTTAGTCAAGATTGAGCTGTAACTCTATGAACGTAACACAGTTTTGGTTTATTCTTGGGGAAATTTCCCCAATACAAGAAGTAACACGGAGGCCATGATGGCGAACGAATGGGATGAGTGTGCAGCTCAGTGGGAGCAGGACGAATCCACAACGCTTTTTGCTCAAAATGTGTTTCAGCAATTGCAGAAACGGGTCACTCTCGAAGGTAAACATGTTCTTGATTTCGGGTGTGGTACGGGTTTGCTGAGCCAAATGATCTCTCGCCATGCCAGAGATATTGTCGCGCTAGATGGCTCTGAGGCCATGATTGAAGAGTTGGATAAAAAAGAGTTGGTCAACGTTGAACCCGTGGTGGATTTTCTGACCCGTGGTCTAGTCGCGCAACATCCGGCCTTTCGCAAACAATTCGATCTTGTTGTGGCCTCATCTGTGTGCGCGTTTGTGCCGAATCTTAATGAAGTATTTACTATCATTCATTCTCTATTAGATGAGCATGGCGTTTTTATTCATTGGGACTGGTTGGTTGAAGAAGATGATCCTGACTATGGTCTTAGCCAAAATCAAATTGAGACACAGCTGAAAAGTGCAGGTTTTAGCCAAGTCGAAACCGCAGTTGCGTTTGAGGTTAAAAACTCAAAAGGTCTCGCGCCAGTAGTGATGGGCATTGGTAGGAAATAACATCATAAATTGAATGGTTTTCCAGATTGAGAATGGCTTATTTACGTTATTTCACTGTTCCATACCAACCAACTTGCGTAATCTTTAGTTATTGATAAGTGTCACGATAGTGTTCCTTTCTAGAAAGCGCTTAGACACTTATCAGTAATAATTCTGTTTGTTGACTAATAACTCATGGCTAGGGTTAATTAAAAAATAAGAGCACATCAGAAAAAATAAAAGAAGGCCAGCACTATCATTGTGCTGGCCTTCTTTATTTTGAGCATTGAGCTAAATTTTCAATGTTGATTCACAAACATCAGTGTGGTTTTTTGAGCTGATCACACAACCATTTCAAAGCTTGGTCGTTCATACTGGGCTTATTCCACACTAAGCTGTAAGCCACTTTCCCATAATTGAAAGGTAACGGTTTGACGAGCAACCCCTTAGCTTGCATCGCTTGTTCCGCCCAGCGTTTGGAGCAAGTAAAGAGTGAGTCAGTATGCTTGCATAAGATGGCGGCCGCACCAAAGTCAGCAACAACAACCGGAACATGACGAGCTCGATGAGATTGAGCTAAATTCTGTTCAAAAAAAGGTTCAGCCAGCTCTTTGTCCATGATGCCGATATGCGATTGAGCAAGGTAGTGATCGATAGTGAGTACTTCATTGGCTAAAGCATGATCACTACGCATTAAGCAGACCATTTCATCGTGAGCAATCACTTCCCACACGAGTTCTTTGTCTCGCGTTGGGGGCTGGCTGATATCGTGTGGCAAAATGACGAAATCAATCAGCCCGCTTTGCAGGGCGTCGAAGCCATAGTGATCTTTCGAGTAGATAGTAAAGGAAGCTTGCGGTGCATGATTTTTTATTACGTTTGTCAAAATAGGAGCAAACAACTCAAAGGCACTTTCTCGCATCGCAAGGCGGTATTTCCCCTGATAATGTTGAGGTTCGAAATTTGAGTGATGCAGCAATCCATTCATGCTAGAGAGGATTGAATGGACAGTGGGGCCCATTTGTAGCGCGAAAGGGGTAGGTATCAAATGTGTACCGTCACGATAAAATAGTTCATCTTCCAAGAGAATGCGCAATTGCGACAAGTTTTTACTGATGCTTGAAGGGCTAATGCAGAGCTGGGCTGCTGTCTGCGTGACGCTGCGGGTACTGAGCATGACGTGTAGCGCTGTTAAGTGTTTTAAACTGATTCTTGAAAGGTGAATATAATCCATAAATAAAGGCGGTTCCTCCAAACTTTTTCAAAAGCATATCACTGACATACTGACAAATTACACGAAAAGATGCGGGTTATTTGACAAGCTGCCGAAATATTTACCGCTGTGTGCCTACATCAACTTCCATCGCCTTTATTTCAAGAATAATGTTTATTTAAACAGCGCGTGGATTTCTTCTAATACATGAGGATTGGCAATGGCACCTAAGTTTTTGACTGTCTCGCCATGCAGTACTTGCTTCACCGCGAGTTCTACCAGTTTTCCGGATTTGGTGCGCGGGACATCACTGATGGAATGGATCTGCGCAGGAACATGACGAGGGGAGCAGTTTTCTCTTAGGCGCTGTTTGATGGTGTTCACCAGTAGGGTGTTGAGTTCGCACTGTGGAGCCAGTTGTACAAAAAGGATGATCTGCTCATCATTATCGATTTTCTGACCCACTGCGACCGAATCTTGTATTTCAGGCAAGCTATTTACTTGCTGATAAATTTCCGACGTGCCGATACGCACGCCTCCAGGGTTTAAGGTGGTGTCACTGCGCCCATAAAAACGTATTCCCCCATTGTCGGTCCACTCAACTTCATCACCGTGGTGCCATACACCAGAGAACTTGCTCCAATACGCATCGTGATAACGTTGGCCATCGTCATGCCAAAACCCGATGGGTTGATTAGGGAAACTGTTGCAGCAGACTAACTCTCCCCGTTGTTGTATAACGGGTTGACCAAGGTCGTTAAATACGGCGACATCAAGTCCTAAGCCTGCGCCTTGGCATTCTCCTCGATACACCGGCGATATGGGGTTGCCAAGCACGAAGCAGCCACAAATATCGGTTCCACCCGAGATAGAGGCGAGGTGTAAGTCCGCTTTTATGTTGGCGTATACATAATCAAACTGTTTTGGGTACAAAACCGAACCTGTTGAACATAATGTTTTCAGTGAGGAGAGAGGGTAGTAATCGCTCGGTGAATACGCGGTTTTTTGCAGTGCCTCTAAATATTTGGCCGATGTACCGAACAAAGTGATATTGGCTTCTTCTGCCAAATCCCACAATACACCCGGTTGCGGATACATTGGGCTACCATCATAAATAACCAACGTAGCACCGCTAGCGAGCGCCGAAACATGCCAGTTCCACATCATCCACCCACAAGTGGTGTAATAAAACACACGATCGCCCGGTTGAATATCACAGTGTAATTGATGCTCTTTGAGATGATTTAAAATCGTACCGCCAACCGAGTGGGCGATGCATTTGGGTTTACCTGTCGTACCTGATGAGTACAAGATAAACAGTGGGTCATTGAAGCCAACGCGTTCATAGCGTAGCCCACGTGGAAGGTAACTTGCGAGAATTGCATTCCAATCAGAAAAAGCGTCGTTAAAATCAGCCGTGAGTGAGCGTTGCTGTAAATATTCGATCTGACAAATGTTGTGTAGGCTCGAAATAGCATCGGCAATCTGACCGTTTTTTTCTTCCATGAGGTGAGTTTTGCCATTAAACGTATACCCATTGCAGCAGAATAAAATTTTGGGTTGTACTTGGCCGAAACGCTCCACTACGCTGTCGACACCGAAATCAGGAGAGGTTGATGTCCAAACGGCTCCTAAGCTAGTAGTCGCTAACATAGCCACTACAGTTTCGGTCATATAGGGTAAGTAACCGGCGACAACATCACCTTTTTCAACTCCATTTTGTTTTAACCACTGCTGGATAATAGAAACCTGATCACTGAGTTGCTGCCATGTTAGCTTCTTGCTTTGCCCATTTTCATTTTTAAACCAAACGGCAATGCCTTCTGGTTGTTGAAACGCATAAGAGAGCAGATTTTCCGCGTAGTTCAATTGTGCTTGGGGAAACCAAATTGTGTCTCTGGCAGCGGTGAAGTCGTCCCATCTCGCAATCCCCTCACCGTAAATGCAGTTACCACGAAAGCCGATCACATCGCAAAATTGCCACACTTCTAACCAAAATTGTTTTCTCTCGGCAACGGACCAGAGATGCAGTTGTGAGTAGCTTTCTATCGCCTCACCTTGCATATTAATGTGCTCAATAAACTGGTTTAAATTGGACGCTTTGATGCGGTCTTGGCTAGGGACCCAAAGCGGTGTGTGCGGCGTCAAATTTTCTTCAAACATAATCGCGTTCCCTACAACCCTACAAGTGGGTATATATCCGTTTATTTTCTGATCTGTTGGCACTGTTTAGTGTTGTCGGCGAATGCCGCAAAGTCAAACGGGTTGGCCATAATCATATCCCTGATATCTAAGTAAAAAAACCATAAATGTAAAATATTTGTTACGCGTGAGCGTCGTCAGATGTCGAGCCTAAGATTGGCAGACTTTTCACGAGGCGATAGGCTTAATGTAATCGATTTGTTAAAAGGTTATGGTATGACGCAGTATCATTCTAAGCCATTAAATAGCAAAGGTTTCATTGACTGGAGTAACGAAGAGGATCGGATTTGGTATGATCTGATCGCACGTCAAGAGACAGTCGTTGAGCAGCGAGCATGCCAAGCCTATTTGGATGGGTTAGCGATGCTGCAACTCTCTAAAGATCAGGTTCCTCAGTTGCCCGATATCAACCGTATTTTGCAACGTGAAACCGGATGGCAAGTCGAGCCAGTGCCCGCTTTAATCAATTTTGATCGATTTTTCGCCTTGTTGGCAGACAAGAAATTTCCAGTTGCCACGTTTTTGCGTAGCCGTGAAGAGTTTGACTATTTGCAAGAGCCGGATTTTTTTCATGAGATTTTTGGTCATTGCGCGATGCTTACTCATCCTGATTTTGCATCATTTACTCAGGTTTACGGCAAACTTGGGGCTAACGCGAGCCCAAAACAGAGAGCTTATTTGGCGCGACTCTACTGGTTTACGGTCGAATTTGGTTTAGTGCAAGAAAGTGACGGTGTGAAAATTTATGGCGGAGGTATTTTATCCTCCCCCGCTGAAACCGTGTATAGCCTTGATAATCAAACGGCCATACGTGAAAAATTTGACATCCAAAAAGTGCTGAGAACGCCATATCGTATTGATATCATGCAACCCATTTATTATGTGTTGGATGATCTACGAGATCTGTACCATTTGAGCCAAGAAAATCTTGTACAGCAGGTAGAAAGTGCCATGCAGGCAGGCTTGTTGGCCCCCTTATTTCAACCCAAGGAAGAGACCCATGCTTGAAGAATTACGCTGTGAAGCTTGTAGCCTTGATGCGCTAGCATTATCGATCCCCGAGCAGCAGCAACTGCTCACTGAACTTGAGGGGTGGTCTATTGTTGTACGTGATGGCATCCCCCAGTTGGAAAAAGTGTATGTGTTCAAAAACTTCAAGTTGGCATGGGCATTTTCTAACCAAGTTGCTCAATTAGCTGAAGCGGAATTCCACCACCCCAGTTTGTTATTGGAGTGGGGTAAAGTGACCGTGACTTGGTGGAGCCATTCCATCAAAGGATTGCACAAAAACGATTTTATCTGCGCCGCAAAATGTGATGGATTAATTGATTAAAATTAATACTATCAATGTGTTAGCTTCGACACACGACTTGATACTTATTTTCCCTTCACTGTTAGTTGTGTGGGTGTATTAGGTCGTTTTTAGGCAAAAGCCAAACCGTGACCTACACTTTGAAAAGCTCATAATACAAATTTCATATAAACCGAGTGGCTAGGGGCGACGATGGCTTTACAAAAAGTTGTTCATTTCTGTGCGTAGGGTTTGACTATGAAAATATCAACGAAAATCATTGCGGCATGTACTATCTTGTGTTCAGTTGGCGTAGTAATCAGCGGTGGTTTTGTTGGGTGGCGAGCATCAGAGCTCTCAAGCCAAGCACTTTATGACCGAGCCGCAAATCAACTTACCTCCGTACGCGAAATCAAAAAGAGTGAAATAACTAACTATTTCAAACAGATCCGTCTGCAAATTGAGACCTTGTCTTCCGAGGTGTCGACTCAAGAAGCAATGGATTCTTTTACTCGTTCATTCTCTCGTTATCCTGCCCACCGTATAACGCCCCAAGATATGGATGCGCTAGAACGGTATTATCGTGATCAGTTTGGTCGTACTTACCGTCAGGAAAACAGTGGCAGTCAGCCAAATGAACTTGGTGCATTTGCACAGCTTTCAGAGCAGGGAAAAGCACTGCAGGCTCGTTACATAGGGGTAAACCCTAACGAGCTTGGATCCAAACATCATTTGGATTTTGATTCATTGGGCAGCAGCTATGATGAAGCTCATCGGCGTTATCACGCCTCGTTTAGGCGATTTTTAGAAGCGTTTGGCTATTACGATATTTTCCTTGTCGATTTGTCAGGCAACGTGGTTTATACCGTGTTTAAAGAACTGGATTTTGCGACCAATTTATCAACTGGCGCATATCAAAATTCGGGGCTAGGCCATGCATTTGCTAAGGCGAAAAACTTGCAAGAGGGGCAATCCTACCTCGAAGACTTTGCACCTTATTATCCTTCCTATGAGGCAGCGGCTTCGTTTATTTCGGCCCCAATTTTCAAAGAACAGCAGCGGGTAGGCACGCTGATCTTTCAGATGCCGATCGATGTGATCAACAACATCATGACATTTGGCGGTAGCTGGGCTGATGCGGGGCTCGGTAAAAGTGGAGCAACTTACCTCGTGGGGCAAGATGGTTTATTGCGCAGTCAATCACGGTTTTTATTAGAAGATCCTGAGCAATACTTTCAAACCTTAACTGATATTGGTGTTGAGCCAGCCACCATTGATCAAATCAAAACCAAGGGTTCGGCCATTGGGCGTCAACGCATCAAGACCGACGCGGTACGACAGGCATTGGCGGGTGGACAAGGGCTAGAAACCATCAAAGACTATCGCAATGTTGAAGTACTTTCGGCCTACGCACCTCTGGATGTTTTGGGACAAAAATGGGCCATATTAACTGAAATCGATCAATCTGAGGCGTTACGAGATGTCTCGACTTTAGAGCGTTCAGTATTGCAGACGGTGTTTATTAGTATTGCTGTTCTTGTGGTGCTTTCACTCTTTATTTCTTACATCGTAGGAAGTGGTATATCCAAACCTATCCGTAGTGCGTCGTTAGAGCTGCATCGGATTAATCAGGAGAATGATTTGACCGCACGTTTAAGTGAAAAGGGTAAAGATGAAATGGCGGAAGTTGCGGTCGCCTTTAACCAGCTATTTAGCAGTTTACAGAAAACCATTGAGCAGTTTGCGCGGGCGACGGAGTCGCTCAACGGCAGCACTCATCGTATGTCTTCCAATATGGAGAGCACGCGAGGCGCTGTTGCCGAGCAGAGTATGAGAACAGAATCGGTCGCGGCGGCGGTAAATCAAATGAGTGCTTCAATTGGCGAGGTAGCGCAGTTTGCTAGCCGAGCTGCCGATTATGTGAAATCAGCTAATGATACAGGGTCACAAAGTGTCGACGTCGGGGAAGCGTTGGGAAATGAAATCAGTTTGTTGAGCGATGAGATGAAGATGGCGGTGGAAGCCATTGAGCGACTCCATAGTGAAAGTAATTCTATTGCTGAAGTGCTTGATGTTATCCAAGCTATCGCCGAGCAGACCAACTTACTGGCCCTTAATGCGGCGATTGAAGCAGCACGTGCTGGCGAGCAGGGGCGTGGTTTTGCGGTCGTTGCCGATGAAGTGCGATCATTAGCAGGGCGCACGCAGACTTCTACTGAAGAGATCCGTAAAAAAATCGATTCGCTACAACATGAAATAAACAGTGTGTCGCAGGGAATTGAAAAGGCCAATAAAACCGTGGTGAAAGGGGTTGAAACCTGCCATTTGAATACGGATATGCTTGCTCAAATCATGTCAATGTTAACCGAACTGAATGACATGAATGTGCAAATTGCTGCCGCGACAGAAGAGCAAAAATCAGTAACGGATGAAATCAGCAGTAGCATTACTTCGATTGCCGATGCTTCACTGTCGGTTTCTGGACAAGTGAATGATGTTGATGGAGTGCTTACCGACCTTTCTGGGCAAGCAGAGACACTAAATAGTGAGATTGCTCAGTTCAAATATAAGGCGTAACACTAAGACATTTCCTACTTAATCAGCAACTGTGTTGGTTACATTCGCTCCAAGCATAGAGTTATACTCGGTTTAACTATGCTTGGAGCGTTGAAGGCTCTGTCTCGTTGACCAAGTTATTGATCCAACGTTTGGAATAGATCCGTTGTGTTGTAAGGATAATTTTGACGGCCTCTTCAAGCATAATAACCATCATAACCCAATGCAAAGGCCAGCCAAGAACCAACCCTGTGTAATAAGCCAACGGAATGCCAATCGCCCATTGGCCAAATAAGTCAATGAAAATACTGTAGTTAATATCGCCGCCACTTTTTAACACGCCACCGATACCGACCATATTAAATACCCGTAGTACCATCCCAAACGCCATTACTAAGCAAACATTCACGGCCATTTGTGTATCATGCAGTGGACTTTTTTCGATCAAAGCGTAAATCCAAGGTTCAGCCAAAAAGCAGAACAATGCCAGCAGCAACGCCAGCCCGCAGCTAGTAAGTACATACCACCAAGAAGTCTGCGCGGCACGTTCGTAACGCTGTGCACCAATTTCATGTCCAAGCAAGATAGAGGCGGCCACGGCAAATCCAAGAAAGGCGGAAATGAGTACACTTTCAATGGGGGAAAGCAGTGAGATAATCGCAAGTTCAGAAACGCCCAACTGGCCGACAATAACGTTGTAAATCAAAATGCCAGCCGCCCATGCTGAATCGTGAATAATCATTGGCCTTGCGACTTTAAAATAGCGCTGTCTATGGTGTTTCATTTTTGCTTGCTGCCAGTTTTCGCGATTGGGCAATAGATGAGCGTAATGTCGCTTTACTTGCCAAAAAAGCAGCATGGTTTGGCAGCCGCGTGAGATGCTTGTGCCAATCGCTGCACCCACAACCCCCAATTCTGGAAAGCCGAACAGGCCAAAGATGAGTAAAGCGTTTAAGACTGCGTTAATAATGATGGCGAGAATGCTTACTTGAGTTGGCAACTTTGCCACGCCGACAGAACGTAGTGCGCTCTCTAGTGGCACTACTAATGCGGTACAAAATAAGCTAAGTGCTGTGATCCATAAATAATCCGTGGCTAGTGTGACGTATTGAGCATCATTGGCCACTAAAGAAACAACAGACTGAGGTATCCACAAATAGAGCAGCATAAAGGGGAGTGTAAACAGCAGAGCCACTATCCAAGACTGAGCCAATGTCCGTTTTATGCCCTCGATGTTACCTGCACCAAAATATTGCGAAGCTAACACGCTTACTGCACCGCTAGCGCCAACAATAACGATGAGATTAAAGAAAAATATTCGGTTGCCAACACCAACGGCCGCCGTAGCGGATTCACCTAATTGGCTGACCATAAAAATATCCACTACACCTAACAGTGAAAACAGCATTGACTGGAGGGATACCGGTACGCCAATATCGATCAATTTGCGCCAAAATTGACGGTCTAGCTGATGAAAGGGAGTCATAAACATGCTGCATTACCTCATTTTGATATGCGGCAAGTGTAAATCGAATCGTAATTTTTGTATTCTCTCAATACCTCTATAACTTTTGCCAAACTCTCATATGTCAGACAAGCAAGAACGGTATTCCATCTCAGATAAAACACATCAAGAATTTATTGACCAAAGTCGCGTCTTAGCATTGGAGCAAAGCGGCATTGTGCAATGCGGAATTGCAACCTGCCGCGAAATGTTTTCTGTTTATCGGAAAAATCAGAGCGTGCATATGCTGTTATACACGGTGAAGGGAAAAGGTTGGCTAACGAGTGGAACTGACCGTTACTTACTGGAACCGAGCTCATTAATTGTGGTACCAGCGGGTGTCGAAAATGGTTTTGGAATTGAAGAAGAAGAGTGGCAAGTGGTGTGGATCTTTCTTGCACCACAGCGTCATTGGAAAAACACCGTAAAAGAAGAAATACATTACACATTAACGCCTATCGCTGCGGTCATGTATGCGAGTATTCAAGCGCTACTGCGAACCTTAATATTGCCTGCTGAGCTTGGTGAGCAGGTCGGGCAACGCATTGTTGAACAGATAGAAATCATGCTCCGAGCACCGATTGAACTACCGCTCTCGCGTACTTCGTTGCGTTTAAATCGCGTCTTTCAGCGAGTCCAGAGCCAGCTGCATAAAGATTGGACAATAGAAAATCTCGCCGCATTATTTCCTTGCTCGCAAGCTCATTTACATCGTTTATGTCAGCAGCACTTTGGCCACAGTCCTAAAGCCCACTTAACGCGAATGCGTATGGAGTACGCCGCTCGTTTGCTTGTTTCTACCGACTGGTCAATCCAACATGTCGGTGACATTGTCGGCTATCCTAACCCAGCAAACTTTAGTACTCGTTTTAAGGTATGGAGCCATTGCACACCACGAGAATTTCGTAAAAAACGAAATGATTAATTCCACGGCATTGGTAAATGGCACTCTTCATTCATAAACTTTCTTATCTACTAAACGCGATGAAATTATTGCACCTCGAGCACGACTTATGAAGGTGATTGAAATATCAATATCATTGAGTATATGGCTTGTAAAAATCAATTTATTCATCACATTAATTAGATTCTAACCACCAACAAAACGGTTATGTGCTAAACCTATAAGAGTAGGAATATTGTCAATATAGAGAGATAAGCGATGGATCTGTTTGCGGATTTTCGACAAGAGGCTCAACCAAAGAGCCAGGAGAGTCATGAACTTAGTGTTGAAAATAAACCATGGCGAGTACTGCTAGTCGATGATGATGAGCAGATGCACCAGATCACTCGTTTAGCGCTAAGAGGGTTTTCATTTCAAGGACGGCCACTAGAGCTACTGTCTGCTATGTCTGGTCTTGAAGCCAGAGAAGTGCTGAATACTCAGCCCGATATAGCTTTAGCGCTCGTTGATGTAGTTATGGAGACGGAACACGCGGGGTTAGATTTAGTTAGGCATATCCGTGAAGAGTGTAAGAATAGAATCATTCGTTTGGTATTACGTACCGGGCAAGCAGGGCAAGCCCCCGAAGATACGGTCATCCAAGAGTATGAAATTGATGACTATAAAGAGAAAACAGAACTTACCACACAAAAACTCAGAACCCTGCTCTATTCGATGTTGCGATCTTATCGGGATCTTTGTTTGATAGAAGAGCAAAAAGAGGGGCTTAAACGCGTGATTGAAGCCTCAGCGAAGGTACAAAATACCACAACCTTACAAACCTATGCTGAATCGGTACTGAGCCAGCTCACTTCTTTACTTAAACTCCATGCATCGGCATTTTATTGTATCGTTCAGCCTAAATCTGAAGGCGAAGGTTCGTGTGCTTTAACGTTGGCGGCTATTGGAGGATTTGTCGATTTTTATTCTGACTGTGATTTCTCGCGCTTACCTTCGGAAGTGGCTAAGCGCTGCCAGCTTGCACTGCAAAGCAAAATGTCTCATAGCTACGATGATGCCTCTGTACTTTATATGACAGACAGTCGTGGTGTAGAAAATTTACTCTATATTAATTTGCTTGAGCGCTTATCTGAAAATGACGAACGTTTGCTTGAAATCTATATGTATAACATAGGGTTAACTTTTGAAAACTTAAATTTACAGCTTGATTTACGCGAAACATCGAGGGAGCTTGTTTATAACTTAGCCAATGCCGTCGAAGCCAGAAGCAAAGAAACAGGGGCTCACGTACAGCGTGTTTCTCTGATCTGTGAAAAATTAGCCACATTAATGACCCTACCTGAGCAGGATATTTATATGATTAAAAATGCGTCACCCCTGCACGATGTAGGCAAAGTGGCGATCCCTGATAGTATTCTTCATAAACCAGGGAAATTGGACGCTCAAGAATGGGCGATCATGCAAAAACACGTTGAATACGGTGTTGATATTTTAAGTCGTTCAAAACGCAGTTTAATTATCAAAGCGAAAGAGATTGCCGGTTCTCACCATGAAAAATGGGATGGAAGCGGTTACCCAAACCAATTAGCCGGTGAAGGCATTCCTATCAGTGGCAGAATCACCGCATTAGCCGATGTGTTTGATGCTCTTGGTTCCAAACGCAGTTATAAAGATGCTTGGCCGGAAGAGGCGATCAAGCAAGAAATTGTTGTGCAAAAAGGAAAGCATTTTGACCCCATGTTGGTTGATTTGATGCTGGCGCATTGGGATGATTTTATTGCCATTCGAGATCAACACCCAGATTAATAAATTTTTCCACCTTGCTTGTCGACAATGCAACGATTGATTGGCATCTTTAATGCCTTTTCTTTTGATCGGAACTCAGTGTGACCTCGCTGAGTTCAAGTGCTTTGGGTAGAGTAAAGACGTAATGTACACCTTGACCCACATTGGAATTAAATTGAAGTTTCCCCTTCAATTTCTGAGTGGCAAGGTTGAACACAAGATTTAAGCCAAGACCGGATCCTCCTCTACCTCTTTTGCTGGTAAAGAATGGCTCAAAGATTTTATGGTGCAGTTTTGGTTCGACGCCACAGCCATTATCTTTATATTCTAAGAGGATATTTTCTCCTTCCTGTTTGAACGCAATGGTTATTATGGGGTTTTTCTCATCACTAAAAGCGTGGTTGACGCTATTCATGACTAAGTTCGAGACAATTTGAGTGAGGACGCCTGGTAAGCTATTCATTGTAAGTCCGACATCTCCCTCTAGTTGTGGGATGACTGGAATTTTCCTAGTTTCAGGATGTAGGCTAGCGATCAACGCGCTTAATACTTGGTGGATCGAGAATTGACTACGACTCTCAGATACCTGATCGACTGCTGTTTGTTTAAAGTCTCGGATCAGTTTGGCAGCACGATTTAAGTTGCTTTCAAGCATCGTATTGGTTTCATTCATTCTCTGCATCAATTCAGAAAACTGCTGGCTTGTAAGCGTTTGGTTGGCGAAGGCGGTATTTAGCTCTTGTGTTACCTCAATGATCACCGAACTTGCGGTCACCGCGATACCTAATGGCGTGTTGACTTCATGTGCCACCCCTGCAACTAAACCACCTAAAGCCGCTAATTTCTCAGATTCAATCAACTGTGTTTGCGTGGCTTTTAGTTGCTCAATACTGTTTTCCAGATCGCAGGTTCGTTTGGCGACTTGACGCTCTAAGTTTTGGTTGAGTTTTTGTAGTTCAAGCTGAGCCAGTTTTAGCTCGGTAATATTAATGGCAGTGCCCCGTAACCCGAGAAACATATCTTCCTCATAGCGTGCTACCGCTTGAAACATCAGATAGTGCTTACAATCATTGATGATAATCGTCTCTTCACACATTGAAAACGAGCAGTGTTTAGTAATGGATTGGAGTAATTTTTTCATATATCTCAGTGAGTCAACCTCTGAAAGTAGTGGCTTGCTATTTTCACTGATCTCTAAAGCTTGACGCATGGATTCGGAAGTGTAAATCAATCTGTCAGTACTATCCGTCTCCCATAACCAGTCTGATGAGACGTCCGTAAAATCGGCTAATCGTTCTTGTTCAAGTTTTATATTACTGTACAACGTAGTTACATTTCCGGTAATTTTATTGGTCTCATCGGCCAGCCAAGTGAGTTCATCGTTATGCCCCATAATCCATTTCTTATGAGGAAGTCTTAGTGGTTTTGGGGGATGGCGAGGGTTGTATTTGCGTAAGTATTGAGCAATAGCGAAGACACGTCGGTTTACACTCTCATGGAAAATCATCAAAATAGCGTAACAAATAAAGGCAGTCTTAATCGCGTTCACGACCAATATCAGTAGAAACTGCTTGATTAAGTAGTTGTAGATTTCTTGAGCATTAGACTCAACGTAGATCTCACCAATCTGCTCTTTGGCTTCTGTTTTTGGGTTGATATAAAGCATGGGATAACGGTGTGCGACTAATTGCTCCATCACTTTTTCTCCGGCACTGAATTGATAACCGCCAGACGTGATTTCCAAATAATCAATTTTAGGCAAGTTCACTAAGCCATCTAAGCGCTGTTGAAGCGTCACGAGATCATAATTCCATAAAGAAGCTGCAAGCAGTTCGGCATGAACGAATTCTATTTCGTGATGACGCTGAGCCACATCATCGAACTCTCTGTCATAGTCGAAATATGTTTGTGCTAACGTTGTCATCAGGGTGACAGCACCACTTAAAATGACAAGGAAAAAAATGATCCTGCGACCAATACGACTCGATAGTGGGTTATCAATGCTTTCATTAAATGTTCGGCTTTTGTTCATCCTGCTTCTCATTTTTTTGAGTGATAATTTGAGTATAGATGTCACATGGGAAGTGTGGATAACATCTTATTGACTACACTATAAAAAATAGCCAAAACATTGGAGGCAGTTCATGCGTTGGATATGGATATTGTGTGTGATAAGTGCGCCCGTGATGGCGGGAAACGTACTTTTAATAGAGAGCTACGAGCAAGGTTATGAATGGGACGCTAGCTATGTATCCGCCCTTAAGCAGTCGTTAATGCCTGCGCATGAACTGCATACCTTTGAGATGGACACCAAACGTGTACCAGCGAGCCGTTATTCACAAATCGCCGAACAAGCCTTTAGCCAATATCAGCAACTGAAACCACAGGTGGTGGTTTTAGGTGACGACAATGCGTTGGTTTATATGCTGCCGAAACTCTACAACGAGCCAATCTCAATCGTGTTTCTGGGGATTAATTCAAACCCACGAAAATTCATGGCTCAATACCAAGGGCAAGCCAAAGTGACCGGTATTTTAGAGCGCCCTCTCTATGTGAAAACCATGGGAGAAATTGGCCGGATGCTCGATAAAGATAAGCGTAAAGTACTGGTGTTATTTGACTCGGGTAGTACGGCGAGTATTGCGTTGGAATTTATGCAAACCCAAGCGAGTATGATTGAAAAGAATTTAGGCATTGCGACAGAGATAGCTTCAGTGGCGACAGAGAAAGAATGGCAGACAAGAATAAGCACAGCTAAAGAGCAAGGATTTGGCGCCATAGTCGTGGGGCTTTACCAAACCTTGGTCGATGAGAGCGAAAATAATGTGCCAGCGGATACTGTATTAACGTGGACAAACCAACATACAGAGGTTCCTTTATTTGGTTTTTGGGATTTTTCGATCGGTGCGGGCAAAGCGGCTGGGGGTGTTGTGTTAGCGGGTCGTGATCAAGGCGAAATGGCGGGCAAAACGGTGTTACGCATTTTAAATAATAATGAAGACGCAAGCCGCATTCCTATCCAAATCGGCCAACAAGGGCGTGCTATTTACCATCAGGGAGAAATGTCCCGTTGGGGGTTAAGCGTGCCGGAAGGATGGATGAAGATTGACTGACTTTGATGGGACTGTATTGAATTGTCGAATTCAGCATTACGTCTAAAATAAAAAAGCAGAGAGGCGGTGACCTGTCTGCTTTTTCTTCATTACAGTTTATTAAACAGCCAATGGCATTTCATTTGATGGATCATGTTTACTGTAAACACGAATCAAACCAACCACAGCAAACACAGACATCAACAGCATCAATGCGCCAAGTGGCATCTGGTCATGAGCTGGAATAGCCGACGCTAAAAGGGTGGCTAAACCAGCCCCAAGGTTTTGCATACCGCCTAACACAGCACCTCCTGTTCCTGCATGGTAAGGCAGTGGTGTTAACGCTCCAGTGGTCGCTGCGGGAAAGAGAATGCCTGCACCGAGAAAGTAGACAGTGGCACCACCAATTAGGGTCAATGCGCTGGTTTGCCCCAACACTCCAGGAACAAACACTACCAATGAACCTAATGCTATCGCTACCAAGCCCACATACAAGGCGCTTTTTTCGTTGAAGTTCAACGCAATAACACTTGATAGCGCCGCACCAACTAAATAACCAGGGATCGGTAAGACAAACAATAAGCTGACGGTGGTGGCAGGCAGTTGCAAAACGCCACCAAGTAATACACCTGCAGCGGCTTCAAACACCGCGACGCCAGAGAAAGTCGCCACGAGACAAATTAAATACCCTTGGAAACGTTTGTCACTCAGCACATAGCGATAGCTGTTTGCAACCGATTCGTGTCTGCGAGCCGCTTTAGGCAATGTTTCTACCATACTCGTCATCATAGTGATCACCACGGCAATCGCGAATAGGGATAAAAATAAGTAACTAGAGCGCCAGCCAAAACTTTCTGTTAAGTACCCACCAAGAACAGGAGCAATGAGTGGCGAAAAAATAACGCACATGCTGATAAGGCTATTGGCCTTATGCAATTCTGCTCCTGAGAAACAGTCTCGGGTAAGGGTTCGAGACATTGCGCCACCACACCCAATGCCAAGCCCTTGAATAAAACTACCGACCAAAAACCAATCGTATTGGTGAGCAAATAATGCGAGTAGTGATCCTGCAATATAAATCAGCAACCCAGCGATAATAATCGGTTTGCGTCCTAAGCGGTCTGACAATGGACCATAGACAAATTGTGATAGTCCATAAGGGATTAAATAACATGCCATGACCGCCTGCAGTGATGCAGGAGAAACTAAAAATTCTCCCGCCATATGGCCAATGGACGGGACGTACATCGTTTGTGTCATTTGGCCGACAGCGGTCAAAATCGCAATTAAAAATGTGAGTTTCACTAACGGAAACGATGCGGACATGGTCTATCTCCTGCACAATAGTGCAACTACGAAATATAATTAATATGAATAATGAAACTAATGGCCAGCGTTAAAAGTATCGCTCTTTCGGCGCGAGATATTAGTGAGGCTAGGCGCTTTTATCAATCTAAAAGTGTGAAGTTGAGCAAGATAAAAATCTATGATTTGAATTAGAAAAACTAATCATTATTCGGGTGAGTAAAGAGAAATGAAAGACGGTTCCAATGCCTGTGTTGAGCATGGCTCTGGTGTCTGATAATGTACCTAGTTTTTCTATTGCTTTTACGCTGAACAGTGACTAATATTTAATGTAAATGAGAATTAATATCATAAAGGTGTGATTAATGATGTTACCTTTACTTGCTGCATTATTATTTATAGTGGGACTTGGCAAAAAGTTGTCGGTTCCAAATTCGTGGCTCTTCTACTATGCACTTTCTGTTGTATTGTTAAGCTGGCTATTCAGTATGAACCCCATTTTTGTCCTGATCCCGTTGTTTATCTTGTCACCTTGTCTTATCCACTATCGACATATCAAGGTGATTAAAATGGCTTATGTGGGCTGCCTGCTGCTGTCTTTTTTCGTCTCTTGGCTTGTGTAAACCAATCCATGTCTTTTCTCGCCAGACATTCCAAGTAGTTTGGGGATAGTATTTGTGAAAATCATAAGGTAGGATCGCCGGCCTTTTTCTGATGCTAGGAGGTAGCGATGTTTATTGGTTTTGACTATGGAACGGCGAACTGTTCTGTCGCGATGATGCAAGATGGGCAGCCAACATTGTTACCCATAGAAGGTAAAAGCCACTACATTCCTTCGACAATATGCGCCCCGACGCGAGAGTCCATTTCTGAGCATCTGTTCCGTCATCATAATATTACGCCAAGCGATAAAATTGGTGAGCAAGTACTTCGCCGCGCGATCAATGTGAATAGAGAAGAGAGTATTGAACTTGCCGCGCAAGACATTGCCTTTGGCCAAGCGGCGCTCGATCTTTATCTGCAGGATCCGCGCGATATTTATTACGTTAAATCCCCTAAATCATTTCTAGGCGCGGCAGGTTTACGTGATGTGCAGGTCAGTTTTTTCGAAGACTTGGTGTGCGCCATGATGGTCAATATTAAGCACAATGCAGAGCAGCACCTTCAGCGCACCATCCAAGATACTGTGATTGGTCGTCCTATTAACTTTCATGGACGAGGTGGTGAAGAGGCCAATCGACAAGCGGAATCTATTTTACAACGTGCGGCGAAACGCGCCGGTTTTCAGCACATCAGTTTTCAGTTTGAACCCGTTGCGGCGGGTTTAGAATATGAAGCGACTCTGGTGCAAGATCAAACCGTACTGGTGGTTGATATCGGTGGTGGAACCACCGACTGTTCATTGCTAAAAATGGGGCCGAGTTGGCGAGGGCGTGACGACCGCACCGCGAGTTTGCTTGCGCATAGTGGCCAACGGGTCGGAGGCAATGATCTTGATATCTATATTGCTTTCAAACAGTTGATGTCTTCTTTTGGATTAGGAAGTAAAGCCATTTCTGGCATTGATATGCCGATCACGCAGTTTTGGAACCCGATTGCAATTAACAACGTGGAAGCGCAACGTGACTTCTATGCTCAGCAAAACTTGGCAGCATTGAAATTGCTACACAAAGAGGCGCAACAACCAGAAAAGTTGGCGCGTTTGCTGAAAGTCTATTTTGAAACGCTCGGCTATCAAATTGTACGCCGTGCAGAAGAGGCAAAAATTGCTCTATCTGATCTTACACAATGTCAGGTGGTGCTCGATCTTCTTTCTGAGCAGATCGAAGTGCAAATTGAGCGTGAGCAAATGATCGACGCCATTGAATCCCCTAAAGCGAAAATGGTGGAATTGGTCAAAGAAGCGGTTGAACAAGGTGGCGTAAAGCCGGATGTTATCTTTATGACGGGCGGATCTGCTCGTTCTCCAATATTACGCCAAGCGGTAGAGCAGCAACTTCCCCACGTACCCGTTGTCAGCGGTAACTACTTTGGTTCAGTGACTGCTGGTTTGGCTCGTTGGGCTGAGATTTGCTATCGCTGATATGAGCGCTTAGCGCTTCGTTTTTGATGCGTTGGGGGCCGGTAATGTTGCGAATGATCGTGTTTCATTAAAACATTACTGGCAACCAAGCTACCTAAGCTTATCAACCCTAATCCGATCCAAGTCAAAGTCGTTGGCATCTCACCAAAAACGGGAATCGCCAACAAGGTTGCCACGACTGGTGTTGCAGAGCCAAAGGCAGCGGAGCGTTCTGCGCCGAGTGTTGAAACTGCATATAAATAGGTAAATGCTGCAATGAGCCCCGCCCCGACACCTTGCAGCAGTGTGTGTCCCGCCAGTTCTTTCCACGGCCAGTGTGCAAAAGAGTGTGTGGCTAAGTAGCTATCGACGATGCCTAAAGCGATTAGAACGGCCAATAAAATAGTAGAAAGTAAAGCAACCCATCCCGCGCTGACGAGCGCATGCAAATTCGCTACCCGCGCACAAATTGTAAACATCGCCCACATCAGGCTGCCGGTTAAAAACATCAAATGTCCGGTCAAACGGTTTGACTCAAAATCAGTGGCACTTGAATAGAGGAAAATACCAACCCCTGCCACCACTAAAGTCAGCCCAGCGACTCGATGGCGACTTGACGGCTGTTTAAACAGCAACACCGCTATACCCGAGACAAACAGCGGCAGCACGCCCGGAACAAGCGCGCTACCATCAGAAACCGGAACGTAGTGCATCGCATGGCTTGTCACTAGTAAATAGGGCAATCCACAGCCAATAAATAGACCAATTAAGTAACGCATAGGTACATTTTGCAATTGATGTCGAGTTCTCCAAACCAATGGAGAGAGCAACAAAGCGGGCAGTAAAAAGCGCGTTAATGCAATATCCGCAGGGGTTAATAGGCCGCTCGCCCCTGCCTTTAAAGAGAGGAAAAAGCCGGACCATAATAACAGTGTGGTGCCTATCGCGAGGTAGCCATAAATCATAATTTCATTCACATCAATGGATGGTTTCTCACCATTATCTATGGTTCGGCTTACTTTTATCCGGCAAGTTCACCCTTATTGCTAGATGGTTTAGCACTTATCCGCTATAAATTAGCAAAATGTTAGTGGATTTCATCAAGGATCGAGTAATGGATAGAATAGACCGCCGCATGTTGACCTTATTACAAACAGAGGGACGCTTAAGCACCGCAGAGCTTGCAGAAAAGGTTGGATTATCACCTTCTCCCTGCGCAAGACGCTTGAAACGATTAGAGGAGAGCGGGATCATTGATGGCTATCAAGCTCGCTTAAGCCGGCAAGCTGTCGGAGTTGGTATGACGGTTTTTGTTGAAGTTAGCCTGAATAATCATCAAGCCGCTTCCATTGATAGTTTTGAAGAGGCAATCAAAGAGATGGAGGAGGTGATCAGCTGCCATGTGGTTTCAGGTGCGTATGATTACTTGCTGGAAGTCGTTAGTGCCAATTTATCTGGGTACGAAGCATTTACGCGTCAGTTACAGCGGCTCAACAATGTAAAAGATATGCATACCCACCTCGCCATGCGTCAAGTGAAAGCCGCTACCGCGATGCCTATTTGGGTTTAGAGACAGCACTTGCGTGCTGTCTTCAGGGTCAGACGTGCTTATTCAAATTGAAATGACGCGAGAGAGTTTTTACTGATTTCGTTGGCAATCAATTGATGGATGGCCGTGGTAGGGTGCGTGACGCCCCAAAATACGTATTTGTCAGAGCTATGGTAAGCGCAATCATTGGTTAAGCTATGACGGTATAAGTAATCTAAAGCTGAATTGCGATTGATGTTGAGGCATGCATCGGTCGCATTTTCAAAGCCGTATTGCTGTGGATTGGCTGTGAGGTTTTCAAACAAGCTATGAGCATCAAACAGGATGATATTTACCCCTTGCATCTGATAATACAGTGCTTGTTGCTGAATAAACGCATTGAAAGTGGTGATCTTAGCGCTGACTTTCGCTATCTCTTCTGCTGTTGAATATTTAAATTGCGGGGCTTTGGTTGCATCGGGGAGGGTGAGTAGAATAATATTTTTGGCCCCTGAATCCACAAGACGAATCATCGCGCTGCTAAAATCTGCTTTGACTTCATATACTTCACGGTTGTAATTCATAAAGTCATTCAAGCCAAATTCAAGGGTAAAGAGCGTATTTTCTGGCTGGTAGTTTTTGGCCATTGTCATGTAATTTAGATAAGAGCTGACTTGATCGTTCACACCTGTCAGCGCGATATATTGATTACGCCCTGCGGCACCGCCAATCGCCCAGTTATATACAGGTAAATTGTGCATTTTTGCTAAATACTCTGTCCACACCAAACCATTGGAAAAGTGTCCTAAAAACCAAGAGTTAGGATTGGGAAATTTCCATTGTGACGCATTGAATATATTTCCTGTATCCGAAAGGCTGTCACCTATGGTCACCATTTTATTAATGACGGGTTTGGCATTTTGTTTATCGTTAGTCCAAATCGAATGATTGTATGAGAACCTATTGTCTGCTGCGAAATAAGTAATATCTGCAGAATCGTGACTGACGCCGAGCGTCTCTTCACAACGCTGCTTTATTTCATATTGTGAGGTGTCAGTATAAAACATATTTTTAAAGCGCACAGATGACCACCAGTAACCACTAATGGTGTAGTCATTTCCTTGTTCATCCAATGCCCACTCCCAATCTGTTGCTGGGTCATCATGATTGCCAGCGGGCCGATACCAACAGCGTACATAAGTGTAGGTTTGCTTATTTTGCGTATTCATTACGCCATAAGCGGTAACTGGTTCTGAGGTGGTATCCGTATTTTCTGCAATCGCCATGGAGAGTGGCAATATTGCGGTCATCAATAACGTCATTAGTTTCATATTTTTTTCTTATTGGTTTAGGCACGTATCTACTAAAGAATAAGTGCGAAAGTGAAATTAACAAACTGGTCAGACCTATTTTGGGTTTATGGTGTTAAGCGTCAATCAATAAACGACTATGTTGAGCATTATTTGGTATTAAGATCAAACAATGAACTGTCAGTGAAGAAAATACGAAAGGGTTTTTATAAATCCTAATTTAGGTAAATAACAATAAGGTTTTGCTTTATTAATTTGTCCTAATGTTAAATCTCAGTAGTTAATAAAAATATCAATAAAATTATAATCAGTCAATA